>NZ_JAVREL010000012.1:0-244892 GCF_031845365.1 Streptomyces litchfieldiae | reverse complement strand
GGGCGTGCCTTCCCGACCCGCGTTCGCATCGCGGGCCTACTCGGTGACTTGACGATCACTCACTCGGGAAGGTACGCCCTTCGCACGCTCCCCGCGGAGCCGATCCACAAGTCATGAGCATTGCTCCACCGTCCAGCCCGAATCGGCTCCGGCCACGAGACAGGTCATCGACCCCGAGGAGGTTCCCGTCCTCGCGGTAGGTGTAGGCCCGGTGCTGGACGGGTGTCCCGGCATGGGCTTCCAAGACCGTCATCTCTGTGAGCCGGCCGACGAGGTCCCAGTTCTGGACGACGGTTAGGGAACCGCTGACCTGCCTGGAGATTTCCTGCCCCGCGGCGTCGTGGGTGAAGGACAACATGTGACCGGAGGTGTCGATTGAGACGGGGCGTCCGGCGTCATCGTAGGAGTAGAGCGCCCGGGCGCCGCTGGGGGTCACCCGTTCCGTGCGCTGGCCGACCGCGTCATAGCGGAACGAGAGCCGGTGCCCGTCGACCGTCTCACTGACGACCCGCCCCGCGGCGTCGCGTTCCCAGCAGATCTCGCTGTAGGGGCCGCTGGCGCGCAGCATCCTGCCCGAGCAGTCGTGTTCGTAGGTGGTAACCGCTCCGTCGACGCTCTTTGCCCGGATCAATCCCAGGTCGTCGAACTCGTAGGTGACGCTCTGCCCCATCGGGTTCGTGCGTTCCACCACGCGGCCGAGCGCGTCGCGTCGGTAGGTGACCCGACGGCCGTCGAAGTCGGTCTCCCCGATGAGTCGGCCGGCTGCGTCGTACTCATAGACCCACGACAGCCCCTGCGGGTTGGTGACGCTCGTCAACCGCAGGGACGCGTCGTACGTGAACTCGTGGCGCACGCCGTTCGGGCCGATCTGAGCCGCCAACATGTCGAAGTGGGTGTACTCGTACTCGGTCACACCCCCGTGCTCGTCCACATGGCGGACACGGTTCCCCTCACCGTCGTATGCCCAGGACTGCTCAGCGCCGTCCGGGCCGACGACACGGGCGAGTTGGCCGTCCACCGTCCACCACAGCCGGGTGGTGGCGCCCAGCGCGCTGGTGACCTCGGTGACCCGTCCGAAGGCGTCATGGCGGCGGGTGACACGGTTACCGAGGGGGTCGCTGACCTCCACGGGCAGGCCGGCGGCATCGCAGTGGACCCGGGTGGTGGCCCCCAGTGCGTCGGTGACCGAGGCCAGTCCACCGACCTCGTCGAAGGTGTACCGCGTCGTGGAACCAGCCGCGTCCGTGATCGCCGTGCAGTTGCCGTGCGCGTCGTACTCGCGCAGCGACGTGGTTCCGTCGGGAAACGTGGCGCTGGTGCGGCGCGTCAGGTCGTCATGGGAGTAGCGCGTGACACTGCCGTCAGCACGCGTCACGGAAACGAGCCGTCCCTCGGCGTCACGTGCCACCTCGGTGCGGTTGCCCTCCGCGTCCGTCCAGGCCACGACGTGGTGGTGCTCGTCGTACTCGGTGCACTTGACGTTGCCCAGGGCATCGATCTCGGCCACGACCTGCCACAGGTCGTTCATCACGAACCGGCTGACCGCCTCCTCGGCCGTGGTAACCGTCGTCACCCGCATCCCGGGCCAGGCCGCATCGGTACCGTCGTAGGCCAGTGTGAGGCTGATGTGCCCCGCCGCACCACCCTCGGCGACGCAGCGATCCTCGGCGTCGTAGGAGTACTCGTATCTCCGGTCGTTGGAGTCGGTCCAGGACGACACGCGCAGTCGTTCGTCGTAGGTGAAGCGCAGCGCTCCATTGGCGGAGTTGATCACCTCAGCCAGGTTGCCCGCGCTGTAGCGGTATTCGCGGATCGTCACGTCCGCACCGCCCGCACCGGCGTTGGCCAGGCGCAGGGCGGTGATCCGCCCACCGTCGGTGATCAGCTTGAGGTGGTAGCCGCAGGAGTGCCGAATGGCGAGCGGCGTGCCGTCCACGTCGTAATCGAAGTGGATCCGGTTCCCGTTCCGATCCGAGATCTCGAGCAGCAGCGCGACTCCATCGGGACGAGGCGCGGAAAAGCGGCGCGCGTGCCCGGACTGGGGGTCGCCCACGACATAGCCGTCGTCGTCCATTCTGGAGAGCGGCCAGCGCGGCCCAGTCTCCGGGAGGACCTGTGACTCCCGGGCAGGCGGGTGGGGATATGCCAGCAGCATCCCGTCCTCGGTGACCAGGACCAAGCCCTCGTCGTCGACTTCGAGGCGCTGATCGCACGTTGACGACCACGACGGGCCGAACCACCACCCCGCGCGGTAGCCGGACTCCACGCGGCGGGTGAAGGCGAGCGGGAGTACGCCCGGCAGGGTGACGTCCGTCTGCGGCAGGAACATGGTGCCTGTCGCCATGTCGATGGGGTCACTGCCGTTGCTTCGGATGAGAGTCCGGAACCGGGAACGGGCGGCCTGCATCCCGTCGGCGAGCATGGTGCGGCCGCGAGTGGCCAGGCCACGCAGGCCGTTGGCCATGCCGCGCAGGCCCATGGTGCCGAGGGAGCGCATACCGCGGGCGAGGCCGCCGAGGGTGGTGAGACCCTTCATGCCCGGAATGCAGTCCAGCGCTGCGAATGCCACGTCGAAGAGTGATGCTCTGCCTTGTGCGTATTTGACGAGGGTGTCGGTGAGGACGACGAGAGCGGCGGCCAGCACCACCCAGGCCAGCGGGCCGCCGATGATCATCACGACGATGCCGAGGACCGCGACGACGAGTTTGCAGACATCGACGAAGGTGTCCCAGTTCTCGGTGACCCAGTTGACGGCGTCCTCCCACCAACTGCGGTTCTGGATACCGGCATACGAGGCGGCGTCGATGTCCCGCGCGCACTCCCGGGCGGCTTCCTCCCGCAGTTCCCGTGCCTGGCCTGCCAGTTCGCGGGCGGCGGCGAGGCGTTGTTCGGCGGCGTCGACGCGGGACTGGGCGGCTCCGGCGGCGGCTTCGGCTGCCTGGTGGTCGCGCACCGCGTCGCGGACCGCCTGCTCGTCCGGCGGCTCGGCGCTGGAGCTTTCGCCTTCGTCCTGGAGGCGTTCGGCCTCCTCCCCGGCCCGGGAGACCCAGTCCTGCGCGTCACCCAACTCCGACTGCGCGGCCCGTAGATCGTCCTGGGCGGCGAGCGCGCTCTCCAGCGCGCGGTCCGCCATGCCCTGGGCGTTCTCCAGCCTGGGCCAGTAACGAGCCAGGGCATCGGCGGCCATGTCGTAGGAGGTCTGGAGTTTGGTCAGGTTCTCGGGGACCCCGTCGAACTCCGTGCGGAAGGCGTCCGCCGACAGCCCCGACCAGTCCGCCACCGCCCGGTCGGAGGCCATCCCCCGGATCTTCCCCAGCGCCTCACCGACATCATCGGCGAACTCCTGAAGCTCCTCGGCCAGTTCCCGGATCTCCTCCGGGTTGCCCGGAGCCGGATCGGAGTCCATGTCCACCGGACTCCAGTCGGACGCACGCGCCACAACAACCGCCCCCGCAAGGGAAGTTACCGGCCGGAAAGGTCGGGAATCAATGGGGAGGATCGGGCGCCCTCACTGCCAAGTCGGCGCGGGCCGACCGGACATTCGCGTTCTATCTGCCGCTTGTCATGTCGGCAGGCGCGGTGCTCGACGTGGGGTGTGGGACCGGGGAACTGCTGCGGCTGGCACGGGAGGCTGGGCCTCGGGGACGGCTGTGTGGGGTTGATCCTGCTGATGCCGTGCTGGCGCAGGCGCGGCGGCGGTCGGATGTCGCGTGGGTGCTCTGGATCTCGGATCCGGTGGGAGGAGCCGAAGGTCAGCCGGAGCACGCTGCGGTTCCTGGGCAAGATCTGGCTCGTCGTCGAGGAGCAGTTCGGCGACTGGGGCGGGAGCCGCTGACGGTCACGAGCCCGGAGATCATTACCGTTGCCGCGCGGCCCAGGGCGGGGCAGGATGGGCCGGATGAGGACAAAGCGACTCGGGCGCACCGAGGTTGAGGTGACGGAGCTGGGGTTCGGGGGCGGGCCGCTGGGCGGGCTCTTCGAAGTGTTGGACGACGAGACCGCGGCGGGGGCGCTGGCGGCGGGCTGGGAGAGCGGGATCCGTTACTTCGATACCTCGCCGCACTACGGCATCGGGCAGTCGGAGCGCCGGGTCGGCGAGCTGCTGCGGGAGAAGCCGCGCCGGGAGTTCACGCTCTCGACGAAGGTGGGCCGGCTGCTGGTGCCGCAGGATCCGGCGGGGCGGACGGACGAGGCGTTCGAGGTGCCCGCCACGCACCGGCGGGCGTGGGACTTCAGCCGGGACGGCGTGCTGCGCAGCGTGGAGGACTCCCTCACGCGGCTGGGCGTGGACCGCATTGATGTGCTGTTCCTGCACGACGCCGACGCGGACGAGCTGTTCGAGGGCGCGCTGAAGGAGGGGTTCCCGGCGCTGGCCGAGCTGCGCGCGCAGGGTGTGGTGGGCGCCATCGGCGCGGGCATGTGGGACAACGTGAAGCTGACCCGGCTCGTTCAGGAGGCGGATCCGGACGTGATCATGCTGTCCAGCGGCTACACGCTGCTCCAGCAGCGGGCCTTGAACGATCTGCTTCCGGCGTGTGCCGAGCGCGGCGTCTCGGTGCTGGCGGCGTCCGTCTTCAACTCCGGGCTGCTGGCCACGCCCCGGCCGGTGGCGGGGGCGCACTTCGACTACGCCCCGGCCGCACCGGAGTTGGTGGCCCGGGCGCACCGCATCGCCGATGTCTGCGAGGCGCACGGCGTGACGCTGCCGCAGGCCGCGATGGCGTTCCCGCTGCGGCACCCCGCGGTGGCCGGCATCGTGGTCGGCATGCGGACGGCCGGCGAAGTCCGGGGAAATGTCGAGGCGTTCGGGGTGGGGGTGCCGGCCGGGCTCTGGGACGACCTGGTGGCCGAGGGGCTGCTCGATCCGCGAGTGCCCCGGTAGCGGGAACCGCCCCGCCTTCAGGCCGCGGAGGCCGCCGTCAGATCGGCCAGCTCGGCGTCCGTCAGGGTCAGCTCGGCCGCGGCCAGCAGCGTGGGGAGCTGGTCCGGGGTGCGGGCGCTGGCGATCGGCGCGACGACCGTGGGCCGGGAGCCGAGCCAGGCGAGGGCGACGGTGGCCGGCTCGGTGGCGTGTGCCTCGGCGACGCGGTCCAGGGCGGCCAGCACGCGCCGCCCGCGCTCGGTGGCCAGGTGCCGGGCGGCGCCGCCCGCGCGCGGGCTCGCGACCTCGGCGCCGGGGCGGTACTTGCCGGTCAGGAAGCCGGACGCCAGCGCCGAGTACGGCAGCGCGGCCAGCCCGAACTCGGTGGCCAGGTCGAGGCGTTCGCCCTCGTAGGTGTCGCGCGACACCAGGTTGTACTGGGGCTGGATGGCGACGTAACGGGCGGTGTCCTCACGGCGGGAGAACTCCAGCGAGGCACGCAGCCGGGCCGGGGCGATGTTGGAGACGGCGATCTCCCGCACCTTGCCGGCCCGGACGAGTTCGTCCAGGGCGGTCATGATCTCGCCGACCTCCACCGACTCGTCGTCGAAGTGGGTGTAGTAGAGGTCGATGTGGTCGGTGCCGAGGCGGCGCAGGGAGTCCTCGGCGGCGGCCTTGACGGTGGCGGCGGCCAGGCCGGTGTGGTCGGGGTGGCGGGCCACCTTGGTGGCGACGACGATGTCGTCGCGGTTGCCGCGGTCGGCCAGCCAGCGGCCGATGAGGGTCTCGGACTCGCCGCCCGCGTTGCCCTCCGCCCAGGCGGAGTAGGAATCCGCGGTGTCAAGGAAGTTGCCGCCGGCGGCGGCGTAGGCGTCCAGCACGGCGAACGTGTCCTTCTCGTCCGCCGTCCAGCCGAAGACGTTCCCCCCGAGGCACAGGGAGGAGACTTTCAAGGAGCCGATGGTGTGGCGCGTGGTGCTCATGGGCTAGGTCCTGTCCAGTCGGTCGATGGGGGTCCCGCCGGACGGAGTCTGGGGGAGGATCAGCCCGCGACGTCAGATGTGGTGCATCGCAAGGCGGAGTATCGCAGCTCGTACTTGGCCGTACTCGCGCGATGCGACAGGGGGCACCTCCCAGCGTTAGCTGGGGGAGCAGCGAGGTGCCGTGTATGGCGTCGCGGGCCCGGCCAGACAGGGCCTTAGCGTAAGGCCGGCGGCCCTGGCGTCGGGGGGAGCCGTCAGGGCCGCCGGGGTCGTGATCCGTCGCCTCAGATCGTCAGGCCCTTGTCGCGCAGCCAGGGCAGCGGGTCGATCGCGGTGTCGCCGGGGCGGACCTCCAAGTGGAGGTGCGGGCCCGAGGAGTTGCCCGTCGAGCCGACGAGGCCCACGGTGTCGCCGGTGGTGACCTCCTGGCCGGCGGAGACGTTCATCGAGGAGAGGTGGCAGTACCAGACCTCGGTGCCGTCCTCCAGCTCGACGATGACGCGGTAGCCGTACGAGCCGGCCCAGGCGGCTTCTTGAACGACGCCGGTGTGGACGTTCTTCACCGGGGTGCCGGTCGAGGCGGCGAAGTCGGTGCCGGTGTGGGTGGTCTGCCACATCGAGCCGCTCTCGCCGAAGTAGGTCGAGATGCGGAAGTCGGAGAGCGGCAGGGCGTAGCTGGCGCGCAACTGGCGGAGGCGTTCCTCCTCCTCGCGCTGCCGGCGCTCCTCCTCTTCCTGGCGGCGGCGCTCCTCCTCGGCGGCGCGCTCGGCCTCCGCGGTGGCGGCGGCGGCCTCGGCCGCGTCGGCCTGGGCGGCCTCCAGGGCGGCGGTGCGGGCCTCCGCCTCGGCGGTGGCCTCCTGCTGGTCGGCCTGCTGGAGGATGCGGGCGCGCAGCGCCTCGCCTGCGTCGGTGTGGCCGGCCTCGGTGTCGGCGGCGGTGATGCCCGCGCCGGTGAACGGCGTGACGGTGGCGTCGGATTCGCCGCCACCCGAGCCGGCGATGAGGCCGCCGACCAGCGGGATCGTCGTCATCTTGTCGGCGGCGGCGTCCATTCCGGGCACCGAGCCGGGGCCGTTCTCGTTGGCGGTCGCCATGCCTCCGGCCCCCACCGCCGCTATGACGCCGACGCCGAGAACGGCGCGGCTGCGGGCCATGGTGCCCCCGCGCTGGCGGGCCACGCGGTGCCGGCCACGGACCGGACGGACGGTGTCCTCACTGGGATTCCACTCGCCGAACGGCTCGTCCTCGACGGCCTTCGGCCCGTAATAGGCCGGGTACGGGCCGTACGAGCCGTACGTGTCCTGGTGCGTGTCCTCAAGGGAGGCATGCCGGTTCGACGCCACGGAGGCGCTCTCCTTTCCTTCCTCTCGCCTACCGGGTTAGCTGACGGGTTCGGAGCAGGAAGGTCTCCTACGGATGCCGGCCGCTGGTGGCCGCCGACGTCCCGATTCACCCCAAGTGGTGGTTCCCCGGTTCCTTTGGTGCAGTTGTTTCGCACGCGCCGGATTCGGCGACGGAGCACGGTGCCGTCTGGCGACGGCGGTGACGACCGCGCTACGTTATCGAACGTTAATAGACGGGGGCCGCAGATTCCAAGTGGCTGCGGAAAATAAACGACGCGCTGACCAGGATTTAAACCCTTCAAGTCCTCCAAATCGGGCATAATTTCACGCCGCCGAAACAGTTCCCGGAACTGACGGTGCGTCAATTGTTATCGGAGCGGCGTCTCTCACTCACGCACCGTGATCCAGGGCCTCGCGCTCGGCCCGGGCGTCGTATTCCGCCCGCGCGGCGGCGATCTCCCGCTGGTGCCGCTCGGTCCAGGTCACCAGCGACTGGATCGTGGCGTGCAGCGTGGAGCCGAGCGGCGTCAGCGCGTAGTCGACGCGGGGCGGCACGGTGGGATGAACGGTGCGGCTCACGAGCCCGTCGCGCTCCAGATGGCGCAGGGTCCGGGTGAGCATGCGCTGGCTGATGCCGTCGATCTCGCGGCGCAGCTCGGTGAAGCGCAGGCCCTCGCAGTCGAGCAGCGCGATGACCAGCAGCGACCACTTGTCCGCGATGCGGTCCAGGATCTGCCGGACCTCGCAGTCCTCGCGGGTGTCCCACTGCTTCACGTCGTAGGGGTAGACCGCGCCGGCGGGGCAGCTCGGGTCGGTATCCCCGGTGTGCCCCGGGGACTTCAAAGTGCCTTCTTCCATACCGCTTGATGGTTCCGCATGATGCAGTCAGTTACAAGAGAGAACCGTCTCTGACCTTGTCCGAAGGGATTTTTTGCCGTGTCCACACGTGCCTGGGGCGTGCTGTTCGTCCTGTGCGGCGCCATATTCCTGGAGGGCATCGACGTCGCGATGCTCAACGTCGCCCTGCCCTCGATCCGCGCCGATCTGGACCTGACCACTGGCGAACTCCAGTGGGTGATGAGCGCCTACGTCCTCGGTTACGGCGGCTTCATGCTGCTGGGCGGCCGGGCCGCCGACCTGTTCGGGCGCCGCCGGATGTTCATCGGCTGGCTCGTGGTGTTCCTGCTGTTCTCCGGCCTCGGCGGCCTGGCGAGCGAGGCGTGGATGCTGATCGCCGCCCGGTTCATCACGGGCGTGGCCGCCGCGTTCATGACGCCCGCGGGCCTGTCGATCATCACCACCGGCTTCCCGGAGGGTCCGCGCCGCAACCGCGCGCTGCTCATCTACTCCGGCACCGCGGCCGCCGGCTTCTCCCTCGGCCTGGTCATCGGCGGCCTGCTGACGGCCGTCAACTGGCGGTGGGTGTTCTTCGCGCCGGTGTTCCTGTCGCTGGTCATCCTGCTCGCCGCGCTCGCGCTGCTGCCCAGGACGCCGGAGGAGCGGCCCGCCGAACGGCGCGGCGTCGACGTGGCCGGCGCGCTCACCGTGACCGGCGCGATCCTGCTGCTCGTCGTCACCGTGGAACGCGCCTCGCACACCGCCGGCGTCCGGACCGCCGCGACCCTGGCCGCCGGCCTGGCGCTGCTCGCGGTGTTCGTCGTCATCGAACGCCGCTCGGCCACCCCGTTGGTGCGCCTGGGCATCCTGCGCTCGGCCGCGCTGGTGCGCGCCAACCTGGGCGGGCTGCTGCTGGCCGGCGCGTTCTTCGGCTTCCAGTTCATCGTCGTGCTCTATCTCCAGGAGCTGCGCGGCTGGTCCACCCTGGAGACCAGCTTCGCGATGCTGGTGCTGGGCATCGACGCCGTGCTCGCGCCGACCCTGACGCCGCGCCTGGTGAACCGTTACGGCAATGTGCGGGTCATCCTCGGCGGACTGCTGGTCGCGGCCGTGGCCTACGCCGCGTTCCTGCCGATCGGGCCGGACACCGCCTACGCCGCGATGTTCCCGACGATGCTGCTGGTCGGGATCTCCTTCGCGCTGGCCTACGGGCCGCTGACCATCGCCGCGACGGACGGCATCGACGAGGCCGAACAGGGCCTGGCGGGCGGCCTGCTCTACACCTCGTTCCAGTTCGGGGCCGCGCTCGGGCTGTCCACGGTCACCGCCGTCAACGTCGCGGCCACCGGCCCGGGCACGGACGGCGCGCTGGACGGCTTCCGCGCGGCGCTGCTGGTGCCGCTGGGCGCCGCCCTGCTGGCGGCGGCCGTCGTCGCGACGGGGCTGCGGCGGGGGAATGCGCCGGGTGAGCCGGTGACCGGTCAGGTGGCGGAGCCGACGGGCGAACGCGCGGTGACCGCGTCATGAGCACCGCCACTGTCGCGTCGTTCGGCGACATCGAGGACGAGTTCACCGCGTACCTGCGGGACATCCGCTACGCGACGATGGTCACGGTGGACGCGGGCGGCCGGCCGCGCGCCCGGGTGCTGATCGCGGTGTGGGAGGTGGCCGACGGGCGGCCGGTGGGGTGGCTCGCCACCTACCGGACGCCGGTGAAAACCGCGCATCTGGCCGCCAACCCGCATACCACATTCTCTTATTGGAGCCCTCGGCAGAACGCCGTTTTCATCGACGCGGACGCCACCTGGGCCGAGGACGAGGCGGACCGGCGCCGGGCGTGGGACCTCTACCGCGCGGGCAGCCCGCGCGGCGTCGGCTACGACCCTGCGGCCTACTGGCGCGGCGGGCCCGCCGATCCGCAGTACCACCTGCTGCGGCTGGCCGTGCGCCGGGTGCAGGTCGTGCGCGGCACGGATCTGCGCGGCCGGATCTGGCGCGCGCCCCGCTGAGGGCGCCGTTCACCCCGGCCCGGACCCGTTCGCAGCGGAATCGGCGGTGTCCGTGGCCGGGCGGTCAACGGCCAGCAGCGCCATGTCGTCGGCGAGCGCGCCGCCCGTGTGTTCGAGGACATCCTCGACGACCCCGTCCGCCAGTTCGGCGGGCCCGGCGAACACCCGGCCCGCCAGGCTGGCGGCCGGCTCGTAGAACACACCGTCGGCGTCGCGGGCCTCGCTGACGCCGTCGGTGTAGAGCAGCAACTGGCTGCCCGGCGGAAAACCGGCGGTGCACGGCCGGTCCGGACCGGGCCCCAGGTCGCCCAGGCCCAGCGGCAGCGCCGGATCGGCGGGCACATAGTCGGCCGCGCCACCGGGGCCGAGCAGCAGGGGCGGCGGATGGCCGCGGTTGATGAGGCGCAGGCAGTCGGGCGGGTCGCGGGGGACCTCGACCAGGAGCGCCGTGGTGAAGCCCTCGACCGCGTCCAGCGCCGCCCGTTTCCGCCGCTCCCGCATCAGCGCGGTCTCCATGCGGGCGGTGACCGACTCCAGCCGCGGCTCGTCGTCGGCCGCCTCGCGGAACGCGCCCAGCAGCACCGCGACCGCCTCCGTCGCCGCCAGGCCCTTGCCACGCACGTCGCCGATCAGGATCCGCACGCCGTGCGGGGTCTCCCGGACGGCGTACAGGTCGCCGCCGATCAACGTGTTCCGCTGGGCCGCCCGGTAACGCGCCGCCACCGTCAGCCCGCCGGCCCGGTCCGGCGGCTCGGGGACAACGGCCCGCTGCACGGCCTCGGCGACGTTCTGGGCGGCGGCGACCCGCTGGTCGCGGCGGGCGACGATGCGGTTGATGACGAGGGCGAGCAGCGAGATCAGCGCCACCGTGCCGGTCTTGATGGTGGCCTCGCTCCAGGCGGGCTCGGGTATTCGCCACGACATCTGCGCGGCCACGGCGCCGGTGGCCAGCACGCCGTAGGCGGCGGTGATCGGCAACGACAGCACGGGCGCGGCCAGCAGCGGCGCGGCGACATAGAACGGGGTGAGGGTGACGTGCGGCGGCGTCTGGAAGTCGAGCCAGGTGCCGATCGCGACCAGCAGCGCGGGCAGCCAGGCGTACGCCCAGACCCCGGCGCGCCACGGCGCTGATGTGTGCACGCTCCCAATCTGCCGTCGGCGGGGGCGGGCGGCGAGTCGATCTTGGCACCGCGGCGCGCCGTGCGCCGGGCGGAACGGCCCGGGTTGGGCGGGGGCGGTCAGTCGGCGTCGAAGGGGGACATGTGCAGAAACTCGGCGACGGCCGTGCGGAAGCGGTCCGGCGCCTCCAGCCAGGGGTAGTGCCCGGCGCCGGGCAGCAGCTCGAAACGCGACATGTGGTGGCACTCGGCGGCCAGCCGCGCGGGCCGGGTACCCGCGACGCAGTCCTCGGCGCCCGCCACGACGAGGACCCGCAGCCGCGCCGCGCCCAGGAACGCCAGCCGCTCGGCGGCCTCCCCGGCGTCGGGCACGCCCGCGTAGAACGCCTCCCGCAGCCAGTCGGGCGCCGGCGCGTACTCCCCCCGCGCGTGCGCCCACGCGGCCGGGTTCCAGCGGCCGTAGCGGAACGGAGCGAAGTCCGCCGCCAGCCGCTCCGCCTCCCGCTCGCCGAACGGGCCGCCGGCCGCCAGCCGCTCGGCGGCCGCCCGCGCCGCGGGGTACCAGGGCTCGTCGGCCCGGCGCGCGCGCTGCTCGGCGATCTCCGCCGGGTCCACCTCTCGGTCGGCCCGGCCGGCCGGGGCGACCAGGACGAGGCTGCCCACGCGGTAGCGGTTCATCGCGGCGTAGTGCTGCGCGGTGAGCGCGCCGGCCGAGTGCGCCAGGACATCGACGCGCGGCAGCTCCAGATGGCGGCGCAGCGCGTCCACGTCGCGGCGCTGCTCGGTGTAGGAACAGGTCGCGCGGTTCTCCGGGGTTGCGGAGGCGCCGCCGCCGCGCGCGTCGAGGAGGATCAGCGTCCGGTACCGGTCGAGACCGCCGAGGTCGCCCAGCGCGCGGATGTCCTCCCCGGGCCCGCCGCCCAGGCACACCAGCGGCCTGCCCGCGCCGCGCACCTGGTAGGCGAGCTCGACCCCGTCATAGGAACGGAAACGCGGCACCCCGACCCCCTCCTGCTCCATGCTCCTGCTTGTTCGGAACCCCGGACTGAGGGCCCGCCTTCCAAGAGGGCGCCCTGCCCACGACGCTCCCCCGCAAGCGGGAGGTACCCCCTGGCACGCACGCTCGCTGCGTTGCCGAATCGCGCGAGTACGAACAAGTACGAGCTGCGATCCGGCGCCTTGCGATCGCACGCACCAGACGCCGCGGGCCGCCGGACGCCCCCTTGGAAGACGGACCCTAAGCCATCTCGTGGCGGGCCGACGGGAGTTCGGCTGGTGTTCGACACCCGGACGTGTGGGCTCCACCGACAGCCGGGACAGTCTCGTCGGACCGAAGTACCTACAGGTGAGGAGCGTTCCCATGGGTGTGTCCCGGAGAGGGATCCTGGGCGCCGCCGGCATGGCCGGGGTGGCCGGTCTGTTCAGCGCTAACTCCGCTGCCGCGAATGAGAGTTCGGCCGAGGCGGGGACCAGGGCCACGGCCGCGACGGCGGGTGAGCCGCTGATCGGCAGGGCCACCGGCGACCGGCTGCACGTCATGTCGTTCAACATCCGCTACGACGCCAAGGCCGCCCCCGGCACGCCGGACTCCTGGACCGATCGACGTCCGGTGCTGGCGGCGTTCCTCGAGCTCGAGCAGCCGACCGTGATGGGCGTGCAGGAGGCGCTGTACCACCAGGTCAGGCAGGTGGACGGCGACCTGCCGCGGCACTACGACTGGATCGGTCTCGGCCGTGAGGGCGGCGGTCGGGGCGAGTTCATGTCCATCTACTTCGACACCCGGCGCGTTGAACCCCTCGATTACGACCACTTCTGGCTGTCCGACACCCCGAACGTGATCGGGTCGAAGTCGTGGGGCAACAACGTGATCCGGATGACGACCTGGGTGCGCTTCCGCGACCGGCGTACCGGAAAGGAGTTCGTTCACGTCAACACCCACCTCGACCACCAGTCGGAACCGTCCCGGCAGCGCAGCGCAGCGCTGATCCAGGACCGCGTCGCGGGCTTCGACCCGGCGCTGCCCGTCGTGCTGACCGGCGACTTCAACACCCCGGCCGAGAACTCCGAGTCCTACCGCATCCTCGTCGCCGGGGGCGCCCTGGCCGACACCTGGACCACCGGCGAGCGGCTCACCCCGGCCTGGGGCACGTTCCCCAACTACCGGGACCCGGTGCTGGGCGCCAACCGGATCGACTGGATCCTGGCGAACCAGCGGGTTCAGGTGCTGAGCGCCGCGATCAACACCTTCCGGGTGGACGGCCGTTACCCCTCCGACCACACGCCGGTGCAGGCGCTGGTCCGGCTGGTCTGACCCGCGCGGCCCGGCGCGCCCCGGCCCGGGCTTAGGGCCTGTATCGAGTTCCCGCCCGGGCCCGCGACGCCAGTCACGGCACCTCGCCGCTCCCCCAGACTCCGTCTGGGAGGTGCCCCCAGCCGAATCGCGCGAATACGGCCGGGTATGAGCTGCGATCCGGTGCCTTGCTGGGGGTACCTCCCAGGCCCCCAAGGGCCTGGGGGGGCACCGCGTCTGACGCCGCGGGCTGATCCGACCGGGAACTCGATACAGGCCCTAGTCTCGGACGCGTGCACGTCCATCTGATCACCGCCCGGCTGCGGCTGCGGCGTTTCACCGGGGACGACGCCGCGGCCCTTGCCACGCTGCACGGCGACCCGCAGGTGATGCGTCACATCGACGACGGCCGGCCGGTCGCCTGCACCGTCGTCGAGCGCGAGACGCTGCCCGCGCTGTTGCGCGAGTACGACCAACTGCCGTCCGGCTTCGGCTGTTTCGCCGCCGAGGAGCGGGCCACCGACGCCTTCGTCGGGTGGTTCTCCCTGCGGCCGGCGGCCAGCCGGGGCCTGGCCGGCGGCACCGAGCTGGGCTACCGGCTGGTGCCCGCCGCCTGGGGCCACGGCTACGCGACCGAGGGGGCCCGGGCGCTGATCCGGCACGGCTTCGAGGGGCTGGACGTCGAGCGGATCGTCGCCACCACGATGACCGTCAACGTCGCGTCCCGGCGGGTGATGGAGAAGGCCGGGCTGCGGCTGGTGCGTACGTTCTTCGAGGAGTGGCCCGAGTATCTGGAGGGCGCCGAGCACGGCGACGTCGAGTACGCGCTGCCCCGGGAGGAGTGGGCTGCGGGCCAATATGAACGGGACTGACCGCCGCTATCGGGCTGTAATCGGCGACCCTCCGGTGAGGGCCGCGTGCAGCGCGGGGCCGGCGGCCGTCACGCCGCTGCCCAGCGGCGTGACCACCGCGCCCGCCTCGGTCGCGATCAGCGCGCCCGCGGCCCAGTCCCAGCGGCTCAGCTCGTCCTCGTAGTACGCGTCACAGCGGCCCACCGCGACCCAGCACAGCTCCAGCGCCGCGCTGCCGCCGCTGCGGATGTCCCGGACGCGCGGCAGCAGTTCGGCCACCACGGCGGCCTGCCGGGCGCGGGAGGCCGCGGCGTAGGCGAAGCCGGTGGCCACCAGCGCGGCGGCCGGGGCCACGGGGTCGTTGACGGCCAGCGGCCGGCCGTTCATGTGCGCTCCGGCGCCCAGCGCCGCGCTGAACGTCTCGTCCCGCGCCGGGTCGTACACGGCGCCCACCTCCGGCCGCCAGCCGTCCCCGTCCCACCGCTCGCAGGCGACGCTGACGGCCGAATGCTGAATGCCATACAGGTAGTTGACCGTGCCGTCCAGCGGGTCGATCACCCAGCGCAGCCCGCTGTCGCCGGCGCGTTCTGCGCCCTCCTCGCCGAGGAGGCCGTCGCCGGGGCGCTCGCGCGTCAGCAGCTCCACCACCGCGGACTCGCTGGCCCGGTCGGCGTCGCTGACCGGGTCCGTGGCGGTGGACTTGAACGCGACCCCGGTGGCCTTTCCGGCGCGGCGGGTGAGCTCGGCGCCGCCCCGGTGGGCGGCCGCGACCGCGAGGCGCAGCAGCGCCTCGCGCTCACTCGTGCGGCTCATTGAAGCAGCTCATTCATGCGACTCATTCATGGAGTTCCCGCGAGATCGGCTCGGTGACGCCGAAGCCGCTGAACCGGGCGGCGAACCCGGCGCGCTGCGGCGAGCAGCACATCACGCCCACCTGGCAGGCGTCCGGCATCGGCAGATAGCCCAGTCGCAGCAACTGCCAGCCGCCGTCGCCCCGTTGGTACTGCACGCGCAGCGCGTCGCCGTGCCGGGTGACGCGCACGGTGACCTCGCCGGAGAAGTCGGGGAGCTGGATCACCGACCAGTCGGAGTGGCCCCGGGTGAGCACCGCGCTCAGGTGCGCGACGCCGTCGGTGTACTCGACGCCCGCCTTGAGCCAGGTGCGCTCGTCCGCGCGCACCATCAGCCCGGACTGGTCGTACAGCGTCTCGTACGCGCCGCCGAGCGTGACCTGCGCGGTGAAGTCCCCGACGACCTCGCGGGAGAAGAAGTGGCCGTCGTCCCGGATGAAGCCGTAGAACGTCTCGCGCCAGAAGTCGGTCTCGCTGCCCGTGACGGCGGTCAGCACCTCCGTCCCGTCCTCGACCGCCCACTTTGGCGGCTCGTTGAGCCAGCTCATGCCCTCGAACGTCATGCCGCGTCCACCTCCCGCACATCGCCCGCCACGCGCGCCGCCTCGGCCAGCACGGCGTCCCGGTACTTCGGCGCGAGCCGTGCCACCGGCGGCAGCACCCGGCACGCGGCCAGGGACCCGTCCGCCCAGGGCAGCGCCACGCCCGCCAGCGGCAGTACCTCGACGGGCGCGCCGGGGTCGAGCAGGGCGGCCACGGCCGGTTCGCCGACGAGCGCGCCCGCGCCGTCCACCACCGCGCCGACGATCAGCGTATCGGCGCCGTCCGCCCGGCCGCGCACCACGGCGAGGGAGGCGTCCCGGCCGCCGCCGGCGGCGTTGGTCAGCTCCGCGCGGAACTCGCGGGCCAGCCCGTTGGCCTCGAAGTCGCCGAACGCGGCGGCGAGTTCGACGTCATGGTCCGGCCACTTGCCCACGAAGTAACGGTAGTTGCGCTGCTCGGTGTCCCGGTTGGCCGCCACGTTGCGGACGTGCGGCAGATGGATGCCGTAGATGTCCGGCGCCATGACGATAGGCGTTCCGGTGCGGCTGATGCGGTAGGCCCATTCCAGGTCCTCCACGCCATAGCCCTTGAACGCGGGGTCGAAAGTGAGGTCGTGCTCCTCGATCAGCGCCCGGGGCACGGCGACCAGCGCGGTCCAGGCGTAGGCCCAGGGAATCACGTGCTCGGTGCCGCGGCGGGCGTCCGCAGGAACCTCGGCCCCGCCCTCCAGTTCGGCGAAAAGCTTCCGGTAGTGGTCGAACGGCAGGACGCGCACCTCGGATACGTCGGTGGCGTTGTTGTCATAGTCCGTCATCTGCCCGGCGACGCATACGTTCTGCCCGTACGCGTAGTACCGGTCCCACAGTTTCGCGAGGAAACTCGGCGGCACGATCATGTCGGCGTCCAGGCAGATGACGACCTGCCCGGTGGCCTGCCGCAGGGCGAGGTTCCGGGCGTATCCGACCTGCCACTCCTCGGCCGAGACGACCGAGGTGATCCGCAGCCGGTCGGTGAACTCGCGGCAGGCCGCGATGTATTCGCCCGAGTACTCCATCGCGCCGACGATGACCTCGAACTCGTCGGCGTCCAGGGTCTGTTCGGCGAGCGAAGCGAAGGCGAGCCGGACGTTGTCCAGGCGCTGCCGGTAGGGGATGACGATGCTGAACTTCGGTGCCGCGCGGCCGGTCACCGCCCGGCCTCCGGCGCGGAGGCGATGAGCACCTTGCAGCTCTCGGTGTCGGCGCCGGCCAGCACGCGCCGGTCGATGTCGCAGCCCAGCGCGGCGAACCCGGTTCGGTACTCCTCCAGCGGCACCACGTGGCTGACCAGCCGCTCGGCGGGCAGCCGGCCACTGGTGATCATGTGGAACGCCTCGTCGAACGAGCCGTGCAGCGAGTCGATGGACCCGATGACCGACAGGCTGCGGTCCGCCAGGTGCATGGCGTCCACGGTGACCTTCTTCCGCTTCAGGCCGATCGACATGAAGATCCCGCCGGGGGCCAGCTCCTCGTACAGCTCCTCCAGCAGCCCGGAGGTGGTGTCCACGACAACGTCAATGGGGGCGTTCACGTCGCCGAAGTGCTCGCGCCGCGCCTCGGCCAGCGAGCCATAGGCCCGAATGCCCTGCGGCAGCACCTTGTTGGCGAACGCCAGCCGCGCGGGCGCCGTTTCGACGACGACCGGGGAAAGGCCCTGCCAGGACAGCGCCCAGGCGTACAGCAGCCCGAGCGGTCCGGCGCCGAAGACGTAGGTGAACGCGGTCAGCGAGGTGGGCCGGATCTTGCGCACGCCGCTGACCACACAGCTCAGCGGCTCGGTGAGCGCGGCGCCCTGGAGGGTGATGTGTTCCGGGACGCGGTGCACGAACCGGGACGTGGTGCGGTAACGGTGGGCGTAGGTGCCGTCGTAGCTGATCCCGCTCTCCGTGCCGTCCTTGTTCACGCAGTGGTTGATCCGCTGGGTCCGGCACATGCGGCAGACGCCGCAGTACGGGGTCGGGTTGATCACCACGCGATCCCCGACGGCCACGCCGGCGACCTCCGGGCCGACCTCGGCGACCACGCCGGTCGACTCGTGCCCCAGCGTGGTGCCGGGCACGGCCACCGGGTAGTAGCCGGCCACGACGCCGAGGTCGGTGCCGCAGATCCCGGTGTAGGCGATGTCGACCACGACGTCGTCGGGCCCGGTGGCGTGCAGGTCCGGCACGTCCTCGATCGCGACGTCCCACGGCCCGCGGTACTTGAGAGCCTTCATGTCATTCGCCTTCCTCGAACTGCGGCCGGGTCGACTCGAACTCGGCCAGGGCCGACGCGAGTCCGTCGATGATGTCGAGCACCTCGTCTTCCGAAACGATGAGCGGGGGGCGGACCTTGACCGCCGTGCCGAAGCCGTAGCGGCTGCCGCGCAGCAGCAGCCCGTGCTGCCGGGCCAGGGGAATGAAACGGGCCACGTCCGCGCTGGTGGGCAGATCGAAGGCCAGCATCAGGCCCACGCCCCGGTCGTTGGTCACGGAGGGGAACCGTTCCGCCAGTTCGCGCAGGCCGTGCCGCAGGATCCGGGACGTGACGGCGACCCGTTCCAGGACGCGGTGGTCCCGGATGTACTTCACCGTCTCCTCCATGGCCACCAGCGCCAGGGGGTTGGCGCCGGAGGTGGAGGAGTGCTCCCAGGGCTCCAGGACGTCGAGTTCCTTGCGCATCACCACACCCGCGGCGGGGATGCCGACGCCGCCCGCGCCCTTGGCGAAGGTGATGATGTCCGGCCGCAGATCGCGGGCGATCCCGGTGGAGGCGAAGAACGAACCGGTGCGGCCGAATCCGGTCTGCACCTCGTCGGCGATGATCAGAATGCCGTGTCTGTCGCAGACTTCTCGGATGACCCCGTAATACTCCGGAGGCGGCACTATGTTCCCGCCGTTGCCGAGCACGGGCTCGATGAGCAGGGCGGCCACCTGCCCGCTGGAGGCGAATTCCACGAAATCGTCCAGCCGGCGGGCGCAGAGCATGTCACATGAATCGGGGGACTGCAGGTAGAAGCAGTTTTTGCAGTCCGGTGCCGGAATCTTCACCGAACCCGCGAAGGGGAGCGAGAAATTCCGCTGGCGGAACGCGTTTCCGGACACCCCGGTGGCCACCGCGCTCTGCCCGTGATGCGACAGGAACAGCGATACCACATCGGATTTCCCGGTCGCCTTCTGCGCGATACGGATGGCGCATTCGTTGGCGGTCGATCCCGTGATGTCGCGGAACCAGAAGGCGTCGATGTGTTCGGGCAGGAACTCCCGCATCAGCGCGAAGACTTCGGCCGACTTGGCGCGGGTCAGATCGGAGGAGAGATGGGCGGACTTCTCCAACTGCACGTGCAATGCGTCGATGACCTGGCGATTTGAGTAACCGAGGGACAGATTGAACGTACCCGACGCGCAGTCGATGTAGCGCTCGCCCTGAATATAGAGATGAACTCCCTCTCCCACGGGCTCCATTAAGTCCATGGGAACGGATTGATCAATGGTTCGCAAGCCGACTTCCCCCCAAGGGAATGTGTGCCGCAGGTGCCGCGAGCCACAGTAAGTCATACCCAGAGGTAAACCGGTATACCCTCCAGGTTTGTGTGGATCGTCACAGGGGCTTGTGAGCCGCCGGGTCTTGTGCTGGCCGCCCCTGGGCGTTACCCCCGCATTGGGGGCCACCGACGCGGTCGTAAAGGACGGGCGATTCGGCCCTAGAGTGCAGGCGTGACGAAAGAACGCATCGGCGTGATGTTCGACAGGGACCAGCGGCCCGAGGACCTCCCCGCCTTCGCCGCGGCGGTGGAGCGGGCCGGCGCGGACGACCTGTGGCTCGTGGAGGATCTCGCGTGGGCGGGCGCCATATCCTCGGCCGCCCTCGCCCTCACCGCGACCGAACGGCTGCGCGTCGGCATCGGCATCATGCCCGCCCCGCTGCGCAATCCGGCGCTTCTCGCCATGGAACTGGCCACCCTCGCCCGCGTCTTCCCCGGCCGGGTGATCGCCGGCATCGGCCACGGCGTGGCCGAGTGGATGGCCTCGGTCGGCGCCGCGGCCCCCGCGAAGCTGCCGCTGCTCGGCGAGACCATCACCGCCGTGCGGCAACTGCTGTCCGGCGAGACGGCCCAACTCGACGGCCGCGCCGTCCACATCGACGGCGTCCGCCTGGTCCACCCGCCCGCCGCCCCGCCGCCGGTGGTCGCCGGCGTGATCCGCCCCCGTTCGCTCGCGCTGTCCGGCCGCGTCGCCGACGGCACGGTCCTCTCCGAGGGCCACGGCCCCGCCGCGGTGACCGCCGCGCTGGCGCGCATAGCCCCCGGCCGCCCGCATGAACTCGTCGTCTTCACCTACCTGTCGCTGACCGACCCGCTGACGCGGATCGCCGCCGAGACCGCCGACTGGCTCGGCGTCGCGCCCGCCGACGTCTTCCTGGCCACCGGCGACGCGGCGACCGCCGCCGACCGGGTCCGCGACCTGTGGGCGGCCGGCACCACCACGGTGGTCCTGCGCGCCGTCGGCGACGACCCGCTGCCCCAGATCGGGGCCACCCTCGCGGCGCTCGGCCGGGAGCCCGAGGAGTAGGCCGCGGCCGGACCCGCGCCCATGCTTCCCAAGCTCCGTGCTCTGCCCCAGTATTGAGGCCCTGAGGACGCCGGGGGGCGCCTGCCGGGGAGGGGTCCCGGCGAGCGCGCGTTAGCCTCCCCCGGCGATGCCGACGTCGTTCCAACGACACGTCAGCGGGGGGACAATGATGTCCAGAGAGCTTGAATGGGGCGAGTTCTTCGAGGCGTTGCGGCACGCGGTCGCGCCGCGCCGCGGGCCGGGGGGCGGGGAGGGCGCACCGGACCGGAAGGCGAAGGCGCGCACCGTACTGCCGCCGTTCCAGCTCCGCACCGACGACCGGGAGCCGATGATCGGCAAGCTGGCCGCCTTCCTCCACGCCGAAAGCGACCGGCGCGTGCCGCATGTCCGGATCGCGGTGGCGGCGAACGCGCCCGGGCCGGACGTCCGGATCCGCCCGCTGTGCGCCGACCTCGCCCCCGACGACCCGCGGCGCGGCGTCCCCCGGCTCACGGGACGGCTGCGCCTGCCCAACTACGCGCTGCTGCATACCACCGTCGAGTGGGCGTCGGACCCCGCGGCCACGGCCACGCTGCGCGACTTCTGCTACGAGCGCCACCGCGGTCCCGTGCGGAGCGCGCTGTGGACCCTGGGCGGCGGCGACGCGCCCACCGATGGCGCCGGCCTCGCGACCGCCTGGTACTGGCTGAGCCGCCCGGTGTGCCAGTACCTGCCCCGCTGGCTGTGGGCCCGCCGACACACCCGCCGCCTGCTGCGGTCGAAGAAGCACGGCTGGTACGCGAGGCTGGTCGCGGGCCGATCGCCGCTCTTCGGCGAGGAGTTCTTCCACCACGTGGGCGACCGGGTGGCCGCGCTTCTGGACCCCGACAGCCCCCGGCCGGGCGCCGAGCGGGAGCCGGAACTTGAACGCCTGCTCCTGCACGCGCTCATGGCGGACTTGAACCGCTGGGCGCGCCCCGGGCGGCTGTCGCCGTGGCGGCGTCGGCGCGTCACCCGTTTCGTGGTGCTGCTGCCCGTGCCGGACGCGGACGAGGCGCGGGCCCGTTGTCAGCGGTTCCTGTGCGAATTCGGCGCCGCCGCACGGGCGACGGGGTGCGGCGCGGCCCTGCTGCTGGCCGTCGGCCCGTCGGGGCCCGACCCCGCTGCGGGCGTCGAGACCGGCCCGGTCGAGGCGGCGCGGACGCTGCGGCGCGGGCCGGAGGCCAACGACGACGTCGCGCCCCGGCTGCTGGCGCTGCCGCCCGGTCTGGCGGGCCTGCCCGAACCGCACCCGGTCGAGGTCCCGGTCCGGTCGGGGCACGACCCGGCCGTCGAGGCCGTCTTCTACGGGCTGACCGTCGCGATGGCGGCGGCGACCGTGCCGTTCCTGCCCCT
Source organism: Streptomyces litchfieldiae (assembly GCF_031845365.1). NCBI lineage: Bacteria > Bacillati > Actinomycetota > Actinomycetes > Kitasatosporales > Streptomycetaceae > Streptomyces > Streptomyces litchfieldiae. The sequence goes on along the minus strand of NZ_JAVREL010000012.1, from coordinate 223,244 downwards.
GTGGGACGACGAGCCGACCACGTGCCTGGGGAACGCGCCGACCGGGGAGATCACTTCGTCGCCACCGGCGGCCCGGGCGGACGATCTGCCGGCCCTGGCCGATCAGGCGAGCGAGCTGATCGAGCGGGAGAACGAGCGGGTGGAGCGGGCCCGCGCGGACGGCGCGACGGTCCGGACGGTCGCCTATGTGGCCCGGCCGGTGAGCGAAGGCCCGGCCGAGGAGCTGCAGCCGTCGGACGGGGCCGTGCCGGAGCTGCGCGGACTGGCCCTGGCGCAGGCGGATTTGAACGCGGAGGCGCGGGGCGACGACGTGAAGATCCTGCTGCGGGTGGAGATGTTCGACGCGGGCCCCCGTTACGCGGAGGCGGTCGATGTCGCGAACAGGATCGTCCGCCTGGCGGAGGAGGACCCCGACGAGCTGATCGGCGTGGTGGGCATCGCCCAGAGCTGGGACGTGACGCAGGAGGCCGTGCGGATCCTGAACGCGGCCGAGATCCCCACGATCTCCACCAACGCCACCGCGGACGAAATGCAACCCGGCACGTTCTACCACCAGATGGGCCCGCCCAGCAGCCGGGAGGCGGACATCGCCGCCGAGTTCACGCGCGAGGCCAGCATCGTGCAGGACGAGAACGGCCAGTGCGCCCCCGCCGAGGCCGCGATCGTCATTCAGGACCCGGCGGACCTCTACAGCACCTCGCTGGGCAACAGCTTCATGACGGAATTCGAGGCGCGCGGCGGGAGTTGGCACACGCTCTGGTACACCCCGCCGGATCTGGCGACCGGCACCCCGACCCAGCCGGCGGACCCGCGCATCAGGCGGGAGAACAATATGCACGCTGTGGCCGAGTCGGTGTGCGCCCGGATCCTCCAGGAGCCCGACACGGAAACGGTCGTGTACTGGGCGGCGCGTTCCCGCGAGTTCGGGGCGTTTCTCAACGACTTCGAGGACTCCACCGACTGTGCGGGCGACCGGCTGACCGCGGTCGGCGGAAACGGGCTCACCAACGCCGCCCTGTCCGGGCTGTTCGGCGACCGTTCCTGGCTCCGGCTCTACCACGCGGCCCACGTGCTTCCGGTGGGCCGGTCGGCGAGTCATATCGCGGAGGGGTTCAACGCGCACTACGCGGCGACGTTCGGCGCGGACGACCCCTGGCGCAACGACGGGCACGCCGCCCTGGTCTACGACGCGATGCAGGTACTGGCCGAGGCGGCCAACGAGACATACGCCGCCTCGGGCGGCCGGAGCGTCGGCCGCGAGGGTGTGCAGGCCACGCTGTACGGCGGCATCGTCAAGGCGGGGGCCAGCGGCGCCATCGACTTCCCGCCGGGCGAGCCGGTGTCCCGGAACAAGCCGGTGGTCATCCTGCACCACACCGCCGCCGGCTCCGAACCGGTGCTGGCCTGCGGCGCCTTCGCGCACAACGCCGAGCCGGTCGACACCTGGGGCCCGGACGGCGCGTTCGACTGCCCGCAGGACGACTGAGCGGGCCGGGCGGTGATCGGCAGGTGCTCGCCCGGTGGTCAGCCGGTAACGAATCGGCGACTACCCGTTGCCTCGCCGAGCCCCGCACGTGAGTCTGGACGCCGTGTCAACTCTCGCTTCCACAAACCCCCTTGGTCACCCCTGGCCCGCCACGCGGACGCCCTGGCCGACGCGCAGCGCGCCACTGTACGGGCCGGACTTCGCGCGGGACCCGTTCTCCTACTACGACAGCCTCCGGCGCACCTTCGGTCCGGTTGCCCCGGTGACACTGGAGGAGACCGGCGCCTTCCGCGGCTACCTGGTGCTGGACCACGGCCACCAACTGGACGTCCTCCAGAACCGCCGGCAGGTGTGGACGCGTGACTCCCGCTGGTACCGCGACCTGGCCGAGGGCGCGCTCCCGCCGGACCACCCGATCATTCCGCAGTTCGCCTACCGGCGCAGCCGCCTCTACGCCGAGGGCACCGAGCACGAGCGGCTGTCCACACCGGGCATCCGGGCGCTGGCCGAGCTCGACCTGCTGCGCACCCGGGACCTGATCGAGGACCTCGCCGAGCAGCTCATCTCCGCGCTCTTCACCGACGAGGAGCCGGGCGAGGTGAACGAGGCGGACATCCTGCACCAGTACGCCCTGCAACTGCCGCTGCTGGTCCTGATGCGGCTCATGGGCATGGACGAGAGCAGCGCGCTGGCCACCGGCAACGCGATCCACGAGATGCTCAGCGGCGGCCCCGGCGCGGCGCAGGCCGCCGCCGACCTGGACGCGACGATGCGCGCGCTGGTGACGGAGAGGCAGACCAACCCCGGCCCGGACCTGGTCTCCTGGATGCACCACCACAACCAGGAGTCGGGGCTCGACCTGGCCGAGCTGAGCGAGGACGTCTGGCTCCAGATCGTCGCCGGGCGCGGCGCCAGCACCACCTGGATCTGCAACACGGTGCTGGAACTGCTGACCAACCCGGACTTGAACGCGGACGTTGTGGCCGCCCGCTGCTCGATGAGCGAGGCCATGAACCACGTGATGTGGATCAACGCTCCGATTCAGAACCTCATCGGCCGCTGGGCCACCCAGCCCACCACGCTCGGCGGCTACGACGTGAACGTCGGCGATCTGGCCATCCTCAGCCTGGGTGCCATCAGCGCGGACCCGGCGATGCGGGGCGTCGACCAGTACATCTCCCGGACCAACAAGGCGCATCTGGCCTGGGGCGCGGGCACCCACGGCTGCCCGGCGCGGGACCTGGGCGGCCTGATCGTGCGCACCGGACTCGAAGTCCTGTGGGAGCGGCTCCCCGGCATGCGGCTGGCCGTCCCGAAGGAGGCGCTGACCTGGGACCTGCCGTATGTCGCGCGGTCCCCCAGCTCGCTCCCGGTGATATTCCCCCGCCCGCCGGCCGCCCCGAAGGACGGACAGCCATGGACCACCCAGCCCAAGTTCATCTCGAGCCCGCCCCGGCCGATTTCCACCGAGCCGAAGGAGCGGCCCTCCGAGCGGCAGGGCCGGTTGCCACGGTGGCGCTCCCTGGTGGCGTGGTGGCCAAGGCGGTAACCACCCGGGAGGCCGGGTACCAGGTGCTGAGCGATCCGCGGTTCGCCAAGGACATCCGGCACTGGGAGGACTACCGGCAGGGCCGGATACCCCCGGACTGGCCGCTGCTGTTCATCGTGGCGGGCAAGGGCCTGCTCACCACCGACGGGGACACCCACCGGCGGCTGCGCCAGCCGATCCAGCGGGCCATATCCCCGCGCCGGGTCAAGGAGTTGCTGCCGGACGTCGAGGCGGTGGCGCGCCGCCTGCTGGCCGGACTGGCCACCGTTCCGGCCGGGGAGGAGACCGACCTCCAGGCCCGTTTCGCCCTCCCGCTGCCGCTGGAGGTCATCTGCTCCCTGCTCGGCGTGCCCGAGGAGGGCGGGCTGCGCGAGGAGTTGCACGAGCTGTCGGCGGCGGCCATGAACTCGGAGCTCGGCGCCGACGCGATCCTGCACACCGTGGGGCAGCGCTTCCCGGCGACCCTGCTGTCCCTGATCGAGCGGAAACGTTCCCGCGGCGACCGGGACGACCTCACGATGGAGCTGGTCGACGCCCTGGACGCGGGCCGGCTCACCGAGGAGGAGGTCATCGGGAACCTGGTGGTCACGGTCATCGGCGGCCACGAGACCACGGTCAACCTGATCTGCCACGCCGTCCGCGGCCTGCTCACCCACCCCGAGACGCTCGCCGAGGTCCGGGCCCGGCAGGCGGCGGGCGACGACCCCTGGCCGGAGGTGGTGGAGGAGGCGCTGCGCTGGGAGTCCCCCTCCCGCAACGTGATGTTCCGCTACGCCACGGAGGACATCACGGTGGAGGGCGGCGCCGTCATCCACAAGGGCGAGGCGGTGCTCGTCCCGCTCCCGGCCATCCAGCGCTGCCCGCACGCGTTCCCCGACCCCGACCGCTTCGACCCGGGCCGCGCGGAGAACGCCCAACACCTCGCGTTCGGCGCGGGCGCCCACCGCTGCCCCGGCGCGTCACTGGCCCGGGCCGAGGCGGCGATCGCACTGCGGCTGCTGTTCGAGACGTTCCCCGAGCTGGCCCTGGCGCCCCGCCCGGCGGAACGGGTGCCCTCCCTGGGCATCAACGGCTACCGCGCACTGCCGGTCTTCCTGCGCCCGGCGCCCTGAGGCCCCCGCACCGGGAAGCCGACGAACACCCGCCCCCGACCGGCGCCGCACGAGACCACCGCGAGCGCCGGCCGGGCCGCGGCCCCTTGTGAACCCCCCACCGGGAACAGTTCCTCAGTCGGCCGCCAGCAGCGTCCGCGCCACCTCCCGTGCCTGGTGGGCCGGTTCGGGGGTGCCCAGGATGCCCGCCGTCGCCATCGCCCCGTTGGCCAGGACCGCCAACTGGTCGGCGCGTTCCGGTGGCAGGCCGGCGGCGGACGCCAGGGTGGCCAGGTAGTCGCGGAACGCCCGCTTGTGCACCCGTGCGAGGTCGGTCACCTGCGGTGACACCGTGCCCAGCCGCGCCACTCGCGCGGGGGCCGGTCCGGGGTGAAGCGGAGGAACGGGAGTTACTGGTAGGAGATGTCCGACTCGTCGTACCGGCAGTGCGTGCCGTCCGGACCGGAGCCCGACTCCTCCGGCTCGTCACCGTCGTCGTTGCCGATGTAGCGCTGGCACACGGTCATCTCGGAGTCGCCGACGACGGTGATGTTGCTGAACGTCGCCGTGTCGCCGTAGTTCTCGTTGATGCCGGCGATGATGTTGCCCGGGGCGACCGCCGTGACGCCGTCCAGGACGATCGTCCGCTGGGACATGGACGAGCAGTTGCCGCAGGAACGGACCAGGGTGCCGAAGTCCTCGGCCTCGAAGTTCCGGATGTTCAGCGTGCCGCCGCCGTTGAACTGCAGCACCTTGTCATCGGCCCCGACGGCGCCGCCGCCGACGACGTTGTACGTCGAGCCGTTCCGGAAGGTGGCGGCGTCCTCGCCGACGTTCTCCCAGTAGACGTTCTCCAGCGTGCAGTCGCCCTCGCAGTGGATGCCGTCCGCACCCGGAGAGCCGATGATGACGTTGCTGAGCGTGGCGCCGTCGCTGACCTCGAAGACCGGGAGCTGGTCCTCGTCCTGGTCGCCGCCGCCGAGCCCGTCACCGGGTATGTAGCGGGTGCCGCCGCCGTCGAAGTCCTCGGTGATCGGAATGGTCTCCTCGACCACCTCGTCCGCGGTGGCCATGGGGATCTCGACGACGGAGCCGGGGGATCCCTGGGCCGGCTCGGCCGCCGGCGCGGGGTTGCCGGCGCTGGCCGACTGGGCCAGGGCGGTCAGCCCGGTGGTGGCCAGGGCGCCGGCGAGGAGGACGGCAGCCAGCCGTCGGCCTCGCCTGGGGGTTCGGTTGCGATGCACAGTTCGCACTGTGTACTCCTCGAACGTGTGGGGGGACTGTTCATGATGATGGTTGCCGCCGAGCCGCCGGGAGGTTGCCGGACGCCATGATCCGGTTCATTCGCGGTGGGGAACGTCACGAACGCCGGGCGGCGGCGCGTCGGGAGTATTCCGTGGCGGCGAGCACCAGGGCCAGGGTCTCGGGGCCCAGGAGGAGGCCCGCGCAGAGCAGGCTGTACCAGAAGGCGGCGGTCAGCGGGCCCTCCGCGAGGCCCTCGGACGCCCAGCCCAGTACCTCCACGACGACCGGGAGCAGCAGCAGGCAGCACCACGCGGCCACGCCGAGGAACCCGGCCAGCCAGACCCAGCGGAACCAGCGTCCGGCGCGCAGGTCGGCCTCGGCCGCGGCCGCCAGTTCCTCGGCCTCCGCCGCCGTCAGCCTGCCGAAAGCCCGCCGCAGCAGCAGCGACTTCACCCGCCACAGGTCCCGGCAGCCCAGCGCGTTGACCAGCACCGCGTAGAGGTCGGTCCGCAGGAAGACCATGCACTGCCACAGCATCTGGACCACCTTGACGAACACCCACGCGGCCAGCAGCGAGTCCACCCCGGGCGGAGGTGACAGCAGCCGGGCGCACAGGAGCAGGGCGAGCATGACGGAGTCGATCGCCAGGCCCGCCAGGAGCGGTCCGTACCGGGCCCGGCGGGGCACGGTCCACAACTGGGTGAGGTCGGTCTCGAACACGAGCATGACCATGCGGCGATCGACGCCGAAGCGCGTCTGAATGCCGAGGGCGCGCGCGGCGAGCCAGTGCCCGCACTCGTGGCTGGCCACCGAGAACCACATGAAGGGCACCAGGGCCAGCGCACTCAGCCCGGTGTCGTCGAACGCAAGGGCGTCGTCGGCCGGGTGGGGAAGGAGGCCGGGCCGCAGCGCGAAGACGCCGACCGTGAAGAGCAGGCATGCCGCGTAACAGGCCCAGGCCACCGGGCCGAAGAACGGGCGGACCGTCTCCTGGCGCACGCCGGACATCCACCGCCGGGCCTGGATGGGCGCGGTGCGGACCGGCTCGGGCGCGGCGGGGTTCTCGGTTTCGTCCGCCAGGAAGCCCAGTTCCCCGAGGGTGGCCACGAACGCCGGCACGTTCACCGGCTGGCCGGCGAACTCCTCGGCCTCGGCCGCGGCTTCCTCCAGCGTGGCGCCCCGCTGGAGCGCGGCGATCACCACCCCGCCGACCGCCGGGATCGAGACGAACGTCCCGGCGGCGGGATCGCCCACCAGCACTTCGTCGCCCTCCGGCACGACGCTGAGCGGCCGGAGCCGGACGGGCGGGCTCACCGCTCGCGTCGCCGTGGCGGCGCCAGGGGGCACACCAGGCACTCCGGGTCGCGGGTGATGGGCCGCCACTCGGGCACCAGGCCGTTGCGCAGGTCCAGGATGACCCGTGCCCCGGCCGCCCGGGGCGGTTCGAAACCCGTCAGGTAACGCTGCGCCTCGACAGCGACCAGCGAACCGATCTGCATGGCCATCGGGCCCGTGAGCGGGTTGAGCCGCGGCCCGCTCTCCGCGAGCCGCACCGCGGCCTCCGCCGACGTGCCCGGGGCGGGCCGGTCCGCGTGGTCGCAGGCGAGGCAGGGCGTCCGGCCCGGGTCCACGGACACGTACATCAACTGGGTGCGGATCCCGCCGCCGTTGACGTACGGGATCCCGGCCCGGACCGCCGTCTCGTTCACCCACAGGTTGGCGTGCGGGTGGCCGTCGAGGCCGCCCGCGATCAGGTCGACGCCCTGGACCAAATCCGCGAGATCCTCCGGGGCGGAGATCCACCGGTCCACGGCGCGCACCTTGATGTCCGGGTCGAAGTCGCGCACCCACTCGGCCGCGCGGTCGGTCTTCGGCCGCCCGATGTCCCGGTGCCGGTAGAGGAACTGCCGTGCGAAGTTGCGGGATTCGACCCGGTCGTGATCGACCAGCGTCAGCTCGCCGACCCCGAGGCCGGCCAGGCACTGCACCAGCGAGGAACCTCCGCCGCCGACGCCGGCCACCAGCACGTGCGCGTCGCGCAGCTTCTTCAGGTACGCGGCGCGGGGGCGCTCCAGCCCGGCGTAGGTGCCGTAGAAGGTGAGGTTCGAGAAGTGCCGGTCGTCGTCCTCGGGGTCACCGGCGTCCTCGACCAGGCCCAGGGCGTCCAGCCCGCGCAGGCCCGCGCCGATGTCCGCCGCCGAGAGGTCGAATCCCCGCCCCCGCATCGACACGCTCAGCTCGGCGGCGGTCTGCGGGGTCCGGCGCAGCTCACTCAGGAGCGCCGCCACCTGGCCGTCCGGATCGCTCAGCGTCGTGGCCTCGCGAGCGTCGAAGACCACCAGGAGATCCTCTCCGGACGCCTCCCACGCGCATTCCTTCAACGTGACCTTCACCGTGACACGCACCGTTTCTCGTCGGCGGGTTGACCCGCGAGGAGGGGCAGCCGAGGGGCCGGCCCCTCCCCGCGGAGCTGGCCGTCGGGCGACGTCAGCAGATGTAGTCGGTCGCCTTGACGGACTCGACCTTCTTGACCTTGATCTCCATGGGCCTGCCTCCTTCTTGCTCGGTTCTTGCCTGGTTCTCGGTGAGAACCTGCGGCCAGGGGGCGCCGCTGCGGCCCAGACTGCTCAACTCACCTGATTACTCGCTGATTTTGCGCTAACTCGGCAGCTAATCTTTCGCCTCATCGACGGCTCGGGAGAGATGAGTGATCGTGAACGGCGTGAAGTTCCGTCTCCTGGGAACGGTGGGCGTCTGGGACGACGGGCGATGGCTGGGACCGGCCACCGCGCAGCAACGGACCGTGCTGGCGACACTGCTGCTCGAAGCGGGCCGACCGGTGCCCGTGGCGCGGCTGGAGACCGCGCTGTGGGGCACCGAACCGCCGGAGTCGTCGCGCAACGCCGTGCAGGGGCACATCTACAAACTCCGGCGGCTCCTCGCGCCGTACCCGGACGTCGAGCTGACGACCTCGGCACGCGGCTACTGCCTCGCGACGGAGCGCCGGCGCATCGACCTGCACCGCTTCCGGGAGCTGATCCGCGAGGCGGGCCACAGCGAGGAAGGGCCGGAGCATGTCAGCGTCCTGCTGCGGACGGGGCTGGCGTTGTGGCAGGGCCCGCCGCTGGCGGACGTCGCGGGCCGGTGGCTGCCCGACACCGTGGCACCCGGCCTGGAGGAGGAACGGCTGTCGGCGCTGGAGCAGCGCGTCGCGCTCGATCTGCGGCTGGGGCGGCACCGGGAGGCGGCGGCGGAGCTGTCGGCCCTGGTCGCCGAGGACCCGCTGCGGGAACGGCTGGTGGCGCTGCTGATGACGGCCCTGCTGCGATGTCGCCGGCGAACCGACGCGCTGGCCGTGTTCCGCCGCGTCAGGGCCCGGTTCGCCGAGGAGCTGGGGATCGAGCCCGGGGAGGAGTTGCAGCAGTTGCATCAGGCGATCCTCGCCGGCCGGGCGGGGACGGCCGCCGAGGTGGCCGGGACGCCGCCGGTGCCCGCGGTGGCGCCGCGGCATCTCCCCCCGGACACCGAGCCGTTCACCGCCCGGGAGGAGGAGCTGACCGCCCTGGACGCGCTGGCGGCCCTGGCCGCCGACCCCGCGTCGTCCGCGCCGGCGTACGCCACGGCGCCGTGCGTGATCACCGGCACCGGCGGGGTGGGCAAGACCGCCCTGGCCGTGCACTGGGCACACCGGGCGCACGAACGCTTCCCCGACGGTCAGCTCTATGTGAACCTCCAGGGCTTCGGCCCCACCCACATCGCCCGGCCGCCGGCCGAGGCGGTGCGGCTGTTCCTGGACGCGCTGGAGGTGCCGTTCGAGCGGATCCCCGCCACGCTGGAGGCGCGGGTCGGGCTGTACCGCAGCCTGCTGGCCGACCGGCGCATGCTGATCCTGCTGGACAACGCCTTCGACTCCGACCAGGTCCGGCCGCTGCTGCCCAACTCGCCCGGCTGCCTGGTCCTGGTCACCAGCCGCGCCGAACTGACCGGTCTGGTCGCCGTCGAGGGCGCCCGGACGCTGTCGCTGGGGCCGCTCTCCCCCGCGCACTCCAGGGAGCTCCTGGCCCGCCGGCTCGGCGCGGACCAGGTGGCCGCCGAGCCCGACGCGGTCGCCGACATCGTCGCCCGCTGCGCGGGGCTGCCGCTGGCCCTGGCCATCGTGGCCGCCCGGGCGCGGGCCCGCCCGGCGTTCCCGCTCGCCGCGCTCACCTCGGGTCTCGACGGCCTGGACGTCTTCGACGGCGGTGACGCCGACACGAACGTGCGCACGGTGTTCTCCTGGTCCTACCGCGCGCTGAGCCAGGCCGCGGCCCGGCTGTTCCGGCTGCTCGGACTGCTGCCGGGATCCGAGATCTCCACGGCCGCCGCGGCCAGCCTGGCCGGCGTACCGGTGCGGCACGCCCAGCGGCTGCTGACCGAGCTGACGCGGGCCCACCTGGCCGGTGAGCGCTCCCCCGGCCGTTACGGCTGGCACGACCTGCTGTGGGCCTACGCCGAGGAGCTGACCCGCCTCCACGACCCGGCGGACGAGCGCCGCGAGGCGCTGCACCGGCTGCTCGACCACTACCTGCACAGCGCCGGCCTCGGCGACCGGCATCTCGACCTGTATCACCGGGTCCCGCTCGCCCTGGAACCGCCGCGGCCCGGCGTCACCGTGGCGCGCCTCACCGACCGCGCGCAGACCCTGGCCTGGTTCGGCCGCGAGCACCGGATGCTGCTCGCGGCGATCCGGCACGCGGCGCGCAGCGGGTTCGACCGGCACGCCTGGCAACTGGCGGGCGCCGCCTGGGGTTTCCTCTCCCAGGAGGGGCGTTCCGACGATCAGGCGGCCATGCACCGCATCGCGCTGGCGGCGGCGGAGCGGCTGTCCGACCCCGCGGCGGCGGCCCATGCCCACGTCGGGCTCGCCCAGGCGCTGATCAGGCTGGGCCAGGACAAGGAGAGCGAGTCCCATCTGCGGGACGCGCTGGAGCTGTTCGGCGGACTCGGCGACCACATCGGGGAGGGCGTCTGCCGCATCTACCTCAGCGTGCTGATGGACCGCCGGGGCGACTACCCGGAGGGGCTGCACCACAACGAGCAGGCGCTGCGGCTCTACCGGGCCGCCGGCGACCGGGCCGGCGAGGGCCGCACCCTGAACAACGTCGGCTGGTTCCACGCACAGCTCGGCGCGTACGGGGAGGCACTGCGCCGGTGCGGGGAGGCGCTCGCCATCCACCGCGAGCTGGGCGACATGCCCGGCGAGTCGGCCACGCTGGACAGCATGGGCTACATCCATCACCGGCTGGGCCAGTACGAAGAGGCCATCGCCTACTACCGCAGATCCCTGGCCTGGCGCCGGGGCTGGAAGCGAGTGCTCGGCGCCCGGACGCTCAGCCGGCTCGGCGAGGCCCAGCTCGCCGCCGACCACCCCGAGGAGGGCCGCCGGACCCTGCGGCAGGCCCTGGACCTGTTCGACGAACTGGCCCCCGGCGAGGCGGACACCCTCCGCGCAAGGATCAACGCCCTGGCCGAGCGCGATCCGGCCGACGAGCAGTAGTGCTTCGTAGGCCGTGTGGGACTCGAACCCACAACCAAAGGATTAAAAGTCCTCTGCTCTGCCAATTGAGCTAACGGCCCGCACCGAGCAGCATAGCCCGGGCGTGGGCCCGGCCTCGAAGGCATTCGGAGCGTCTTCGAGGCCGGGCTCCGGCGTCAGCTCTCGCGCTTCCAGCGGGGCTTGTCCGCGCGGCGGTCGAACGAGGGACGGTCGTCCCGGCGGTCGAACGACGGGCGGTCGTCCCGGCGGAAGCCACCGCCGCGGTTGCGGCTGTCGTCGCCGCCCCGGCGGTAACCACCCTCACCCCGGTCGTCCCGGCGCCCATACGGACGACGGTCGTCCCGGCGGAAGCCGCCGCCACCACCGGCCCGGCGGTTGCCGCCGTCCTCGTGCTGCCGGGCGGCCTCGGCGCGCGCCGCCTTCTCGGCGCGGCGGGCCTCCCGGAGGGCTTCCCGCTCCGCCTCGCGCTCGGCCTCGGCCAGGGCGCGCTGCCGCGCCTCGGCCGCCCGGGCGATCGCCTCGGCCGGGTCCTCGCCGCGCTCGCGGGCGGCGCGGCCGGTCAGCCGCTCGGCCTCCTCGCGCAGCTCGGTGGCGCGCTCCTGGGCGCGCTCCAGCTCACGGCTGAGCCGGGCCACCTCGCGCTCGGCGTGGGTCACCGCGCCCATCGCCGACTCGGCCTGGACCTCGGTCAGCGAACGGGCGCCGATGATGTCGGCCACATCCGGGTCGAACAGGTCGCCGCGGCCGATGACGTGCCGCGAGGCGTCCACGCCCGCGTCCTCCATCAGCCGGAAGATGGTCCGCCGCTGGTGCGGCAGGGCCAGCGAGACGACCGTGCCGGAGCGCCCGGCGCGCGCGGTGCGGCCGGAGCGGTGCAGGTAGTCCTTGTGGTCGGCGGCCGGGTCCACGTTCAGCACGACGTCGATGTCGTCGACGTGGATGCCGCGGGCCGCGACGTCGGTGGCCACCAGGACGCCGACCCGGCCGTCCTTGAAGTCCGCCAGCGTCCGGGTGCGGGCGCCCTGCGTCATGCCGCCGTGCAGCGCGTCTGCGCGCACCCCGGCCTCGCGCAACTGGCCCGCGACGCGGTCGGCGCCGAGCTGGGTGCGGACGAAGACGATGGTGCGGCTGCCGTCGCGGGCAGCGATGGCGGCGGTCAGCGGCGCCTTGTCGCGCGGCTTAACGATCAGCACGTGGTGCGCCATGGTGGTCACCGCGCCCTGGGCCGCGTCGACCTCGTGACTGACCGGCTCCACCAGGTAGCGCTTGACCAGCGTGTCGATCTCGTTCTCCAGGGTGGCGGAGAACAGCATGCGCTGGCCGCCCGGCGGGATCTGGTCGAGCAGCTCGGTGACCTCGGGCAGGAAGCCCAGGTCGGCCATCTGGTCGGCCTCGTCCAGCACGGCGACCTCGACGTCGTCCAGCGAGCAGGCGCCGCGGCCGATGACGTCGCGCAGCCGGCCCGGGGTGGCGACCAGGATGTCGACACCGCGCTCCAGGGCGTAGATCTGGTTGCCCATGGAGGTGCCACCGCAGACGACCTTCAGCCGCAGGCCGAGCACGTCGCCGTACGGCTCCAGCGCGTCGGAGACCTGCATGGCCAGCTCGCGGGTCGGGGTCAGGATCACGGCACGCGGGCGCTTGGGCGCGGTCCGGCCGCCCGCGAGGCGGGCGAGGGTCGGCAGGCCGAAGCTCAGCGTCTTGCCGGAGCCGGTGCGGCCCCGGCCGAGGATGTCACGGCCGGCCAGCGCGTCCGGAATGGTCGCGGCCTGGATGGGGAACGGGGTGGTGACGCCGTTCTCGGCGAGCTTGCGCACGATGTTCTGCGGCAGGCCGAGGTCGGCGAAAGTGATGGTGGGCTCGTCCTCGAGGGGGAGCAGAGCCTCTGGTGTGGTCACGGACATGCGAAGTGAGTACCTTCCGGAGTCTGAGGTGGTCGGCACGCGCCTGAGCTCCGTAGGTGCTCTGGACCGCCTGGATGCGGTCAGCCACGGCTAGACGAGGAACGCGCCACACGGCGCGCTGATTCGGGGCGCCGGGCAAGTGGGATCAAACGATCTACAAGCATACGCACCGTGCGGCCGCCCGCGCAAACGGCTTAGCCGCCACCCTCCGGAACAGGCTCGGAGGCGGTCGGCTCGGCAGAGGGAACGGGCTCGTCGCTGGGCGACGGCTCGGCCGGCGCACCGCTCGGTACCGGCTCCGGATCGGGTCCGGGGGCCGGTGGCGGAGTGGGGTCCGGCTCGGAGGCCACGGCCTCCGGGCTGGGTGCGACGCGCTCCCGCCCGTCCGGGGACGGGCGCGGCTCGTCCTCCGCCTCTGCCAGGCTACCCGACGGCGCGGGCGTTCCCCCGGGCCTCTCCTCGCCCCCGCCCGCCACCGGGACCCGCTCCGGCTCGCCGCCGCCCTCGGGCGCCGAGTCCCGGGCGCTCGGCTCGGTGCCGCTGGGGGCGCTCCCTGCGGGCCGGTGGTCCGGCTCGACGGTGATGCAGCCGGCGAGCACGGCGGTCAGCGCGGCCAGGGCGGTCGCGGACGCCAGGGGGCGGGAGCGGCGCACGGACGGGCACCTCCGTAGGACGGGGACAGGGTCGGGCGGGGGCTTCCGCCGGACTCAACTCCCGCCCCCGCACGGAGGACACGTAACAAAACGGAACGGAACGAAACCGATCAGCTATAGCCGAGCGTGTGCAGCCGTTCGTCATCGATGCCGAAATGGTGGGCGATCTCGTGCACGACGGTGATTTCCACCTCCTCCACGACCAGCTCCCGGTCCCCGCCCTCGCGCCGGCACAGCCGGAGGGTGGGGCCCATGTAGATGGAGATCCGGTCCGGCAGCACCCCCGCGTACCACTCCCCGCGCTCCGTGAGCGGCGTTCCCTCGTAGAGCCCGAGCAACTCCGGGTCCTCGGGCGGCGGCTCGTCCTCCACGAACACGGCGACGTTGTCCATCAGCCGCGTCAGCTCGGGCGGGATCCGGTCCAGCGCCTCACTGACCAGTTCCTCGAACTCCTCGCGCGTCATCTCCAGCACGCCGCCATTGTCCGACGCGAAAACGGTTTTGGTGATCCCCCGCGCTATCGCCTATGCTTTCCGCGTCCCCCACCGGCCCCCATCGTCTAGTGGCCCAGGACGCCGCCCTTTCAAGGCGGTAGCGCGGGTTCGAATCCCGTTGGGGGTACCCAGAACAAGGGAACACTCGTCCCGTTGTGGACGATCTACGGGCCCCAGTCCCTCGATGAGGGTGACGGGGCCCGACTTATCTGTCACCGTCTGCAATGCCTGTGCCGTAGCGGCCAGCTCACTCATCATGTCCGGCGTGACCTGTGCCCGGATCGTTACCTGCTCTCTGGGGCGGTCATAGCGGACTTCCAGGGCGAACGCGTCGTAGAGCCTGCGCTGGAGATCTTCCGGGCAGCGATCCACCCGCACGTCGAGCCGGGGCAGGGCGTCCAGCAGCGCGGGATCGCCCGGCCCCGCGTCGGGGACCGGGGCATCCGGCTTGGCGATCTGCTCCACCAGGGCGTGCCGCTGGCCTCCGAGCGCGTCGTACTCGGCCCGGACCGCCTTCCGGAACCGTTGACAATCCGCACCTGCGCAACGCCCTGGAGAAGCGGCAGCTCGGCTACGTGCTCGCTGTCTCCAGCACCCACCGCATTCCCACCCCGGCCGGACCCCAGCGAGCCGACCACCTGGCCAAGCGCATCCCGCGCCGCGCCTGGCAGAAGCTGTCCGCCGGAACCGGCGCGAAGGGGCACCGCTTCTACGACTGGGCTCAGGTCGCCATCACCACAGGTGACCTGCCGGGCCACCAGCACTTGCTCATCCGCCGCAACCGCCGCACCGGCGAACTCGCCTACTACCGCCGCTGTCCACCCTGGTCAGGATCGGCGGAAGCCGCTGGACCGTGGAGGAGACGTTCCAGAGCTCGAAGACCTCGGCCGGACTGAACGAGCATCAGGTCCGCCGTTGGGACTCCTGGCACCGCTGGATCACCCTGGCCCTGCTCGCCCACGCCTTCCTCGCCGTCACCGCCGCCCGCGAACTCCGCGACCCCCCACCGGCCGTTGACGGAACCAGCCACTGGCGGCGGCAAGCAGCCACGTCAGCGTGACGGTGGCCCGCGGTCGGATCACGAGCCGGCGGCGAACAGCGACGACCGGCCAGACAGTGATGAACAGGCAGGGTGCCGGGCCGGCAAACTCACTCGCCCGGGGCCCCGTCGTCGAGCTTGGATTCAGCCCATGGATCTCGATCTGCGTCTCGCTGATGGCCTTCACACCCGAGTCCTGGCCGCGGACGATGCCGCGCTGCTGGTCGAAGCCACCCACAGGGAGACCGCACGATCTCTCTGGGCAGCCCGCCCCGCGGGGCCCTACGCGCTGCACGACGCGCACGCGGCCTTGTCGCTGTGGGACCCCGCCGCACAAGGACAGTTCTCCATCGGAATCCTGCGCGAACGACGCCTGCTCGGCGCGCTCGGCCTGATGCCGGACCGCCCCGGAAGCATCGAGCTGGCGTACTGGATCCGACCGGAAGAACGCGGCCGCGGCATCGCCTCACGAGCGGTGCACGCCGTCACCCTATGGGCACACCACGCCCTACACGCCACCCGGATCTGGTTGGAGATCAACCCCCTGAACGAGCCCTCACTCCGCCTCGCCCAGCACGTCGGCTACCACTTCGAACAACGCCTTCTCCAACACTGCCGCGACTGGTCATCCGACGACGCCGAACACGACTCCTGGCACGACTGCCTCATCTGGACCCATCTCAGCGAGCAAACACCCACCACCACCGACCACACCCCAACCGCACCAGACGGAGATCACGATCTACGGCTGGAGTACTAACCCAGCTCAAGGAAAGCCACCGCATCGCCCGGTCCGTTCTGGACAAACGGCCTGACCGAGTAACGGTCTCGGGCGCGATCGGAGCTGCGCGGTTAGTTCAGTGGTTGGGGACGGGTTCGCTCAGCGCGGTGTAGGCGGCTTCCGCGAGCCGTCCGGAGGGGGTTCCGTCCGGTGCGTGGGCGAGGAAGCCGTCGGTCGTTCCGCTGTAGAGGACGCGTCCGTCGTCGATGACGGTGACGTTGTCGGAGTCCTCGGCGAGGTCGGCCACGTCGTGGGTGGACAGCAGCACCGGCACGTCATCGGTCAGCGAGCGGAGGACGTCGCGGAAGACGCGGCGTTGGCGCGGGTCCATTCCGGCGGTCGGTTCGTCCAGGAGCATGACGCGTGCCCCGTGGACCAGGGCGGAGGCGACGCCGACGCGGCGGAGTTGGCCGCCGGACAGCCTGCGGGTCTTGGTGTCCGCCTGCGCCGAGAGGTCGACGCGCGCGAGTGCGTCGGCCGCCTTGTCCCAGGCATCGCTGCGGTTCATGCCTTTCAACCAGCCCGTGTAGGCGACCTGTTCCCTGGCGGTGAGGCTGGTCATCGCGGTGATGTTCTGCGGCATCCACGCGACGGACCGGCGGTAGGCGCGGCTGCGGGAGGGCAGGCCGTCCAGGGTGACGCTCCCGTTGCGGGGGAAGTGGACGGAGGCGGCGAGCTTGAGCAGGGTGGACTTGCCGGCTCCGTTGGGACCGAGCAGGATCGTGAGCCCGCCGGGCAGCGTGTAGTCCAGGTTGTCCAGGACGGGTGCGGCCCAGGGCCGGTATGCATAGGTGCAGGCGTGTAGTTCGAGGGTCATTTTTCTCTTCTCACCGGTGGGCGGGTCGGCTGTTGCTCAGGAGGGCGCCCAGTCCCGCCGTGATGGCGCAGACGGTGGCGAGCGCGGCGAGCGGGTCGCCGGCGGTCTCGGGCAGGATCGTCCAGAAGGCGGGGTGGTTGGCGTTGTTCATGCCGAAGAAGATCACTGCGAAGATCCAGGCCACGGGCGCCATGACGGCAGGCTGGCCGACGAACGTGCGGAGGACGAGCAGCAGCCCGGTCAGGAAGACGGTGTTTCTGCCGGCCGGCAGGCCGCTGGTCGCCCCGGACGCGGTGTCCAGGGCCCACCCGGCTCCCACGGAGAGGGCCAGGATCACGGCGACCAGGACCGCGTCATAGAGGTGTGGCCGCCGGACACCGGTCTGTTCCGCCTCCTCCAGCCGGGAGTCGAGACACAGGGCCAGGGCGGAACACACGAATACCGGCGCCATGAGCACGAACAGCACGGGGTTCGCAGAGCCGGCCAGCAGCGACGGCAGGGAGACGACCGAGTCCTGCAGGACGGCCAGCATCGCGCAGAATGCGGCGAGCGCCGGAGGCAGGACGACGTGACCTCGCCGGGCCTTGAACCACCACCACATCAGCGGCCGTCCGCGGTGACCGGCGCGCAGGCCCGTTGCAACTCGTCGTGGAACCAGTCGGTCTGCTCGGGCCCGGGCAGCAAACGTGCCTCGGCGACACGGTCTTCCGCCGCTTGGAGCCAGTCCTGGCCTTCGGTGTACTGCTGCATCTCCTCCCGCTGCCATCCCAGGTAGAGGTCCTCGGCGCCGGCCATCGTGGCGGCCCACAGCATCGCGCTCCTGGAGAGGACCGGATCGGGCTCCTCGCACGGGATCTCGACTGCGTGTGTGACGACCGCCAGCGGCGTCGTTCCCGAGCGATGGCTGCCGACGAGCGAGAACCACCACGCCCGCTCGGTGGAGGCCGGCCCGTGGCGCCCGCTCGCGCTGCTGTCGTTGACGCTCTCCAGGTCCGGGACCTCGATACCCGCGGTGCGCAGCCGGGAGAGGCTGGAGCTCACCTGACCGTGAATCGCGGACAAGTCCCCGGACAACTCCTCCGGCGCGCAGACGGCCGGAGCAGTACCGGTACAGCGCACGGGGATGTGACCGGCGGAGAGGGGGGGTTGTAATCCCAGTCGGCTGTCATCCGCTGCGCCGTCAGCGTGCCGGCGACGGCAACGGCGCAGCCTACCGCCGCCCACACCACGCGCTACCGCGATCCGTGCGGCGCTGTGCACAGGAGAACGAGCCCGGCGGCGATGCTGCCAGTGAACAGGAGGTGGGGGAGGATGGCTTCCAGTGTGGGCAGTTCGCCATACATGAGGTCCGTCGGAAACCGGCCGGAGATGTGCCGGAGCCAGAACGGCTCGTACGACCAACTGGCGGCAATCGCGTAGAACACTCCCACGGCCAGCAGAGGCGCCGCGATGAGCCTCGGCACGACAAGTCCGACGACGAAGCCGATCACCGCGTGCGCCAGGGCGACCGATATCGCCAGCGCGGGCAGCGACAGGCTCGGCAGCGAGGGGGCGACCCCTTCCCTCACCAGCGCCATGGCCACGACGGCCGCGATCACGAGCCACGCCAGGAGAACCACGGGCAGCACCGCGTCCATGGCCACACGGAACCGGCGGCGGGCCGGAGCCAGCCCCCACACCCCGTCCCTCCTGAGACGGCCGCTCTCCCACGCGGCCAGAGAGGAAGTGGCCGCATAGACCATGGGACTCAAGCTCGCCAGCACCGCGGAGGTAACCGTGGGCGCGTAGTCCGGCTGGTCCTCATGTACGCGGAAATCCGGCACAAAGCTTTCGAAAAAGCAGAAGCCGGCCATGCCTGCGACAAGCGGAAATGCCCATAGCGCGCTGCCGACTCGTAGCCGCGTCGGAATTTTCATGAAAGGGAGTCACCTTACAAGAAAGGAGGGAGCGCGACATACGCCCCCCTCCGCGAGAGGCCTCAGCCTGTTTCCGTGGTGTCGACCGCCACGTAGTCGACACTCAGCCGGTAGCCGCTCTCAGAGTCGTTGATCTTGGTGATCTGGGAGAAATACTCGCCACTTTCCAGACCTGTCCACTCGCCCCGACTCTCATGGCCGACGCCGCCGAAGCAGTTGTACGTCTTCTTGCGGCCGTACGAAATGTTGGGCAGGGCACGAATAGTCATATCCCCCACCCCTTAAATTCGTTCACATCATATGTTCACACTGCGCTTCTGGTCAACACACAATTCAGCAACTCAACTTGAGGCGATGTGAGGGGAGTGTCATGAATCAGGTGGACACCTCCGCGGTCACCTGGAACTCGCCGGCCAGCGACAGCACATCCCCCGCCCCCGCTCCCGGGCCTGCCGCAGGATCTTCTGCCGAGGCTCGGCGGCGAGGACCTCGACGACGGAAGGGACGAGCCCTTCGGTCAGGAAGAGCACATGTGACAGCCATACGCGGCCAGTGCGGCGACAGCGACGGTGAGCACGGTGACGGCATGCTCGGGGTTGCCGCGGTGCCGCGCCGAGAGGTACTCGCGCACGAACCGCTCCAGCCCGCCGTCCCCGGCCGCCAGCTCGCCGAGGCCCGCGCTCTTGTCGCAGCCGGTCGGCGACCGCGATGGCTTGCACACGGAAACCGATCGGTTTACAGTTGCTGAAACTGATCGGTTTCAAGAAGTTCGGGGGTCCATGATGACGACAAATCGGCCGGTGGCACTCGTGACGGGTGCGTCATCCGGCATCGGTAAGGAAACCGCGTCCGCGCTGGTCGCAGCGGGCTTCGACGTGGTCGGCACAAGCCGCGACACCTCGCGCGTCACTCCGCTCGACGGTGTGACGTTCCTCGATCTCGACGTGGCCAGTGACGCCTCGGCCACCACCGCGGTCCAGCAGGTGATCGAGCGATTCGGACGGATTGACGTCCTGGTCAACAACGCGGGCATGGGCGCCATCGGCGCCGCCGAGGAAAGCTCCGTCGCGCAGGCCCAGGACGTTTTCAACGTCAACGTCTTCGGCGTGATGCGCATGACCAAGGCCGTCCTGCCGCACATGCGCGCTCAAGGACGCGGACGCATCATCAACGTTTCCTCCGTGGTCGGCTTCCTCCCCTCGCCCTACATGGCCGTCTACGCCGCGTCCAAGCATGCGATCGAGGGGTACTCCGAGTCCCTGGACCACGAGGTCCGCCAGCACGGCGTCCGGGCGCTTCTCGTAGAACCCGCCTACACCAGCACCGGATTCGAGGCCAACAGCCCGCGGCCCGACACGCCCCTGCAGGTCTACGTGGACCAGCGGCGCGCCTTCGACCGCATGATGGTGACCGCGATCAAGGACGGCGATCACCCCGCCGTCGTCGCCAAGGTGATCGTCGCGGCAGCGACCGACCCGAAGCCGAAGCTGCGCTATACCGCCGGTCCCATGGCCGGACGCGCCAGCACACTGCGCCGCCTCGCTCCTGCCCGGGTCTTCGACAAGCAGATCCGCAAGCTCAACCGGCTGGCTGCCTGACGCCTGCCCGCCCCCAGGCACACCCGCAAGAAGAAGACGTACACGGAGCGGTATATGGCCAAGATCCAGATGACGAGCGGCCCCGAGGGGAAGCCGGTCTTCTGCTCCACCGCTTCCCGCTGGAGGAGACGGCGAGCGCGCACTGCGCGGTGCAGAGCAACGCCTGGGCGCTCGTGCAAGCGGCTGTGGCCGGCTGATCACGTGCTGGTGCCACGACGGGAACACCGTGGTGCACGGACTGTAATGAACTGCGGTCATGAGCGAGGAGACGAGCGGTGAGCCTGCCGGGATCCGCGGCGGAACAACCTTCACACTTGCGGTTGGAGCGCGTCGACCTGGGAGAAGTACCCTACGCGGCGGCGCACGCAGAAATGGTCCGCTGGGTCGAGGAGCGCAAACAGGGCCTCGCGGCCAACCGGCTCTTCCTGCTCACGCACCCAGCGGTGATCACCCACACCGCTCGGACGCCCAACGGCCAACTGCCCGACGCAGGCTCACCCATCGCCCTGGTGCAGACCGACCGCGGCGGACATGCCACCTATCACGGTCCCGGCCAGCTCATCGGCTACCTCGTGCTCAACGTGCGCGAGCTCGGTCCTCGTGGTCTGATCCGCCGTGTCGAGCAGGCGCTGATCGACGCACTGGACACCCTCGGCTTCCCAGCGATCCGCCGCCAGACGCCGCCGGGGTCGGAGAGCCTGGTGGGCGTGTGGACCCCCGATCACCGCAAACTCGCCTCGATCGGCATGCGCATCAGTGGCAGCGTCTCCAGCCACGGCTTCGCCCTCAACATCGACCCCGACCTGAGCATCTACACCACCTTCACCGCCTGTGCCCTGCCCGGCGTCCGGATGACCTCCCTGGCCGAACTCGCCGCCGAACGCGGCCTGCCGACCCCTACCCATACCGAGGTGCGCGACGCGGTCGCACGAGCGGTCACTGCGCGCCTGACCCCACGGCAGGAAGCAGGAACGAGCGAACAGGTCGCCTCCCACCGGACTCGCGTCGGCCCAGGTCTCCGTCGAGGCCGAACCGGCCAAGACTGAACACCTCCGGGGTGGTCCGGGGGCGCGTCGGCCTTCACGCGCCCGGACCGCTGAACCCGCCCGGAACCGCTGGGGCGATGGGGCCGATGGACGCGGCAGGAGCAGCAGCCGGACCTACAGGTCGATGCCATCCTGGGCCTCGGCCGACAGCCGATCCGCACGGTGGCCCCCACACCGGCCCGTGACCGAACCCCGTCACCGCTCGTACCGGGCGAGGCCGGCCTTTGCGACGAGCCGTGCGACGCCGCACCGCACTTCGTCGACATCGCGGGGACGTCCCCGATCCACAACATGCCTGAGTCGAGCTTGCATATCGGAAACCGATCGGTTTACGGTGGTGCCATCCGATGAAACTGATCGGTTTCCCCATCATGGAGGCAGTCGTGACAGCACTCAAGGACGCCACCGTCTTCGTCACCGGAGGCGGTCGGGGTATCGGCAGGATGCTGGTCGAGGAGCTCTACGGGCGCGGTGCCCGCAAGGTCTACGCCACGGCACGTGACCCGCGCTCGGTGACGCACCCCGATGCCGTTCCGGTGGCGCTGGAGGTCACCGACCCGTCATCCGTCACAGCGGCCGCAGAGCAGGCCCAGGACGTCACCATCCTGATCAACAACGCCGGCGCCTCGGTCCGCGCCCCGTATCTCGACTCCTCGATGGAGGACGTGCGCCGGGACATGGAGACCAACTTCTACGGGCCGCTGCTGGTCACCCGGGCCTTCGTGCCGATCATCGAGCACAACGGCGGGGGCCACATCCTCAATGTCCACTCCGCCCGGTCCTGGATGGCCGACACCACGGCTTACGGCGCCTCCAAGGCCGCCCTGTGGTCGCAGACCAATTCGCTGCGCCTGGATCTGCTGTCGCGCGGCATCGCGGTGACCGGGCTCCACGTGGCCTACGTGGACACCGCCATGGCGGCGGGTGTCGACGCGCCCAAGGCCGACCCCCGCGATGTCGCGGTGGCCGCGCTCGACGGCATCGAGGCGGGGGCACACGAGGTGCTGGCCGACGACATCACGCGCTGGGTCAAGTCACAGCTTTCTGCCGATCTGGAAGCCATGTACGCGCAGTTGAAGAAGTAGCGCTCAACGAAGTCCTGCACGGTGACCGGCCCTCAGCCTGTCACCGGACCAAACGACGGCATGGACGCCATGTCCGAAAGACGGCTTTGAGCGGACTGCCGTACCCCGTGCAGGACGCTTCCTGCACCCCAAGCAGCCCAAGAAGGCCGCCGACCACATCCTGGGCGTTCCGAATAACCGAACCCCTCAACCAGAAAGAGGACGCATTGATGTCAGAACGTCATCCCATCCTGATCACCGGTGCCGCCGGCGAAATCGGTGGTGTGAGCCGGACGATTGTCGACATGCTGCTCGAACAAGGGCATCCAGTGCGCGCGTTCGTGCGACGGGACGACGAACGCGCCCACTCGCTTCGCCAGGCCGGGGCGGAGGTCTTCGTCGGTGACCTGCTCACCATCGCCGACGTGACCGCCGCGCTGAAGGGCGTCCGGCGCATCTACTTCAGCATGAGCCTGTCGCCGTACTACACCGACGCCGTCAGCCTGATGGCCGCGGCGGCGCGGGCTCAGGGCGACATCGAGGTGTTCGTCAACATCTCCGAGTACGAGCAGTCGTTCATGACCTTCGACAAGATGACCGCGCCGGAGGAAGAACGGCGCGCGCGGCTCGGCGGACTCGTCGCCAACTGGTCGCCGCAGCAACGGGCGCACTGGGTCGCCGAGCAGGTGCTGGAGTGGTCCGGCGTCCCGACTGTCAACGTGCAGGCGGCCTTCTTCGTCGAGAACCCCATCATGACCTGGCTGGCCCTGGGCTCACTGGCCGACGGTGAACTGCGCCTGCCCTTCGGCGACCACCGGCTCGCACCCATCGCCGGATATGACGTGGCGGAGGTGTGCGCGAAGATCCTGGCCGACCCGGCGCCGCACATCTCCAAGTCCTACGCGCTCACCGGCCCGGAGCTGAAGGACATGCACGGGATTGCGGAGGACTTCGCGGCCGTGCTGGGACGCCCGGTCACGTATGTTCCCGAAGACATCGAAACCTGGAACAAGACCTACGTGGACACCAATATGTCCGCCTACCCGCACATCGCGGAGCACCTGAAGACCCTGACCCGGCTGATTGGCGGCGGAGGATACGGCGGCATCACCGACGAGCTGGAAACCCTGCTCGGACGCCCGCCGAAGACCGTGCGGTGGGCCCTGGAGAACCATCCGCGCCTCCGGGAACTGGCGGCTGCCTGAGCAACTGAGCGGCCCAGAGCAGCCCCACCGGAGTCCTCGGCCTGAGGATGCCGGTGGGGCGCGGACCCCGGTCGAGCGTGGCGTGGCCCGGCTGGAGTCCTGGCGGTCTTCCGAAGGTCCCAGCACAGCCGAAACGAATGTCGTCAACGCCGCGGTGGCCGGCGAGCGACTGTGCGGCGGCGCTTCCTTGAGCGCCGCATGCTCCGCATTCGGCAGCTCGTAGCCGGGTGCCCATTCCCGCCAGAGCCGGTCGATGAAGGCGAAGTCGTTGACAACCCAGCTAGCGGATGGTCGGGAAAGCGTGCCTTCAGGGTGTTCGTGGCGGCGCCGGACTGCAATCCAGGACTGAGCATGAGTAGCTGGCCAGGCGGGTTCTGCGTCGTTTCATCGGGGCGCCGAGCCGTCGATGCGGGCGAGGAGATCGAGGAGTGCGGCGTTGACCTCGGCGGGACGCTCCTGCTGCGTCCAGTGCCCGCAACCTGGGAGCACCACCGGGCCGTGCAGTCGAGGCGCGACCGCGCTCAGCGAGCTGCCCGGCCCGCCCTCACCACGCAAGACAGCGCCCAGCGAGATGTCCTCCCTGCCCGGGCCGCGCAACGCGGTGATCATGTCACGGTCTCCCACCACATAGAGCGCAGGGACGTCGATTCCGCGCCCCCGGAAGGGCGAGAGCAGTTCGTTGTTGTATTCGATATTCCGGTACCAGTTGAAGGCTCCGGTGAAGGCATTCTCGCCGTGCAGGGCGAAGTCCTCGGCGTAGGCCTGGATGTCCTCTTCCGTCAGCCAGGCCGGGAGAGCGGGCGACTCCGGCATCATGTCCAGGAGGCCCAGGCCGTCGGGTATGACCAACGGGCGGGGCTCCTTGCTGAGTGGATTGTCGCCTGAGGCACCGACCAGGAGGCGGCGAAAGGAGGTCGGGATGTCCCGGGCGAACTCCGCCTCAGCGACTCCCGGCCGTTGGAAGTAGATCTGGTAGAAGCCCTCGCCGTACTGGATGCGGGTGATTGAGGGCGGGACCATCCCGCCGGGCAGAATCGGCGGAATGCTGAGCCCGGCCACGGCACGGACCTTGTCCGGGCGCAGCATCGCCGTGGTCCAGGCAACGGGTGCGCCCCAGTCGTGCCCCACGAGGACCGCCTGCTCCTCCCCCAACTCCTCAATCAGGGCGATCACGTCGCCGACGAGGTGGAGCAGGGTGTACGACGCGATGCCCGGCGGCTGCTCGCTGCGAGCGTAGCCGCGCTGGTCAGGGGCAACGACCCGGTAGCCGGCCGCCACCAGCGGCCCGAACTGGTGACGCCAGGAGTACCAGCTCTCCGGCCAGCCGTGCAGCAGCAGGACCAGCGGGCCCTGCCCCTGCTCGGCGATGTGCAGCCTGACCCCGTTCACGTCGACGAAGCGGTGGGTGAGCGAACTGTCCACAAGGATCTCCCTGGGATCTGTGAGTGTGTGTTCCTTCTGCGGCTGCGCCTACCTGGCTTCCAAGGTCTGCGGACACGTGCGACGTGACCCGGCGATGTCGGTGTTCACGGAGGCCACGCGGGGCCCGGTCACCGCGATACCTACGCGCCGACCTGCCCGGGTGCGCGGAGACCCGACGCGCGGCATCGCGGCCGTCTGGCACGCCAGCCCGGCGCAGGGACACGATCCACAGTTCCTCTGCCCGCTGGATCCGGGTGAGCTCGTCGTCCGTCAGGCCATGGTGGTCGTCATGGGTCCTTCTCTCCTTCGTCGGAGCAGCCGACCAGGCCGTTTCATCGTGACCCGCCCGGCGACGACCGGCATCCGGTAGCCGGCCCGCCGGCTGCCGGGGGAGGGCGGATCAGCCGAACGAGTCGAGCCGGACGCCGCGCGGGCCGGGGACCTCCGCGCACCCCGGTGTCGAGGGCGTGGATCGCCGCGACCTCCTCCGCCATCAGGGTGAAGTCGAAGAGACGAAGTCGTCGACGTTCTCCGCGATACGGTGAGGCGTGACGGCCTTTGGGACAGCGCACAGGCGTGCCCGATGTTCCGGCGCGGGATCACCAGCCACAGTTGGTGACGACAAAAATGCTCCGTGGTCACGCAGGAGCGGCGGGTACCCTCGCCGACCTCCTTTCGTTCGTAGGCGACGGCAGTGTTGATCAGGCGGCAGCCGCCCTTACGCCACCGCGTTCAACAGGTTGGCCAGCACGTCGGGCCTTTCCAGAGCAATGAAGTGGCCCGCTCCCGGCACCTGCGTGAAATCGGCGGCAGGCAGTAGCTCCTTGTTGGCTTCTCGGTCCGACCGTCGGGACCAGTCCTTCTCCCCGTAGACAAGGTGGATGGGGGCCCGGACCTCGGGGTAGCGCGAGCGGGCTGCGATGAGGCTGGGTAGGTTCTGGTACACCGCCCGGGCAACGGTTGGGTAGCCGGGGCGGCCGCCTGCCTGGAGGAGCTCGTCCACGTAGTCCACCCGCAAAGCGCTCTTGTCGACCAGGCCGCCCTGCAGGACCCTGCGAAGGATCGGCTTGGGCTCCACCCCGGCAACCACCGGACCCACCCCCGGAGCGAGCACACCGCCGACCACCAGACGCGCGAGGAGACTGGACCGGGCAATTCCGCCGCGGAAGTCGTACGTATTGACCGCGACGACACGCCGTACCCGCTCCGGCAGATCGGCCGCGGCGGTCAGGGCGAGCACCGCCCCCATGGACTCCCCCACCAACGTCACGTCATGGAGGTCGAGTTCGGTGAGGAGCCGCTCGACACCCGCACGCATCGCCGGCTCGTCGTACGGCGCACCGGGCACGATCTCGGAGTAGCCCATCCCCGGCAGATCGAGGGCGTGCACGGTGTACCGGTCCGAGATCAACGGGATGAGGAAGCGGAAGTGCTCGGCCTGCGTGCGCACGGTGTGCAGCAGGACCAGCGGAGCACCGGTGCCCGCTTTGAGGTAGCGCAGCGTCCCCTCGCGGCCGTGGCGTCCTCCACGCGGGGCGATGGTGTGGCTGGTGGTCCCCGGAATGTGAATCGTGGGACGCGACTCTTGGCTGGGCATATCGCCGACTCCTTGTGTGTGAACTGCGGATACGTGACTCGGATGCGGTCCTGCAGAGAGCGACGTGACGCCGATGGCGTTCGGCCAGGCCCTCCTCGACCTGCCGCGAGATGTCGTCGGCGAGCACCTCGTACGCTCCCGGCCTCGACGCCGTCGGTGGCCAATGCGGCGACGTCACGAGGGTCTGAGGTGGGTGCGTCGACACCCGGCGCCACGTCCGTGTCCCGACCTTGCCGACGCGGCGCACAGAGAAAGCTCCTCCACCCGGGCCTTGCCTATACCACGGCTGCCTCCGGTGGCGAAGACACTTGCGCCTTTTAATGCTGTCATGGTCGCCCACACATTGGAAAACCGATCGGTTTCCCAATAACAATAAACCAATCGGTTTCCATGCGCAAGCTCAAGCAGGGAACTGATCCCGGGGCCACGTCACCGACTCGCTCGCCATCACAGGGTCAGCGTTCGGTCGTCGTCACAGACGACGGCCGCCCATACGCTGTGCGCCGTACCGCGCGGGAACTTCGCGGCGCCCATGGAATCGCGGCGCAGGCTGGGCCGACATCCCGCGGCGTCGGGACAACAACCCTGCGGGCCCGCACCCCTTCGGACGGCTTGCCGCCTGGAATAAATCTGATGAGCGCCCGCTAGAATGGCGCCATGGGCAGGATCAGCGCACAGGAGAGACGCGAGAGCGTCATCCGCGCGGCGATTGCCGAGTTCGCGCACAAGGGCTACTACGGCACCTCTACCGAGGCGATTGCCAAGCGTGTCGGTGTCACGCAGCCATACCTCTTCCGGCTTTTTCCGGGCAAGAAGGCGATCTTCGTCGCCGCCTTGATGCGGAGCATGGAAGACACCCGCCTGGCTTTCGAGAGGGCAGCCAAAGGGGCAGAGAGCGCCGAGCAGGCCCGCCATGCAATGGCGAACGCGCACGCACAGCTAATCTCGGCGCACCCCGAAACGCTCCAGATGCAGATGCAGGGATTCGCCATCGTGGCAGCCGCCGAGGCGCAGGGCGATGACCAGATCGGCGAGCTCGTCCGGGCCGGCTGGCTGAGACTCTGGGAAACCGTGCACCTGCCACTGGGTGCCGATGCCAACGCGACCAGAGACTTTCTCGCTTGCGGCATGCTCACCAACACTCTTACGGCCATCGGGCTTCCCCGGAGCGCTGGAAAGTAAGGGCATGCGGCGGCCATGCGAGTTGCTCCGGCTGCCGGAGACCGGCATCAACTCGGGGAACACCTCAGTCACCGAGCCTGCGCGAGAGGCGAGGTGTCAGCGTATGTCTGCCGCATCGAGCAGGGTGGCCACAGTGGGCGCGATGAGCCCTGTCAAGTTGTCGGCTCCGATCCCCGCGCGGGCGCTGGCGCCGTCGAAGACCAGGATGAGCTGCCGGGCCAGCAGATCCGGGTCGCTCGCCCCGCCCTGTTCGGCCTCGGCACGGAAGAAGGCCTTCAGGTTCGCCTTGACCCGGTGCGCCACCCGGCTCCCGGGGTGACTCCGATCCTTGAGCTCGATCTGCACGGCCAGGTACCGGCAGCCCCGGAACTCGGGCGCACCCGCCTGCAGCTCCACCTGCTCGAAGACGTGCATGATCCGCTCACGGGGTGAACGGCCATCACCCGCCGCGGGCAGGAGCCTCGCCGCGTAGGCAGAGGCGCTCTGCTCCAGACTGGCCGCCAGCAGTTCGTCCTTGCTCCCGAAGAGCTGGTACATCGAGCGCTTCGACACACCCGCCGCCTTGCACAGCGCCTCGACGCCGATGCCGACACCGTCCCGGTAGGTGAGCGTGGCCGCCGCCTCCAGCAGGCGCTCCCGGGAACTTGACTTCGCCTCGGTGGTCATACTGCGAGGTTAACTCCAATCCAACGAGAAGGAAACCGATCGGTTTACAAGGCCACTCCGCACCCGCCCGGGTGAGTACGTCCCGCTACCGGGACGGCGGCTTCCTCGGACTTCGGCTCGGCCGGGATGCGGTCCAGCGGGTGCGGGTGCCGGGCAACGCGGCCAGCGCGTGCTCGCGCTCGCCAGCCAGGTCGGGGCGGTCCAGACTGACCGCGGGCCGCGTCGATCAACACTGGCGGGCTCGCGACGCCGCCGTTCCCGCGCCGAGCGAGTACGACCCGAACCGACGGGTGCGCAGCCGGCTTCGCCGGAAGCCCGAGATCCGCCGACCGCTCCTCGTCGCGCGCGGTAGTCATCCGATGCCCCCAGTGAATCCAGTTGCCGAACTCGCCCCCTACGGCGAGAAACCGATCAGTTTCCAGCAGTGTAAACCGATCGGCTCCACACGCAAGCCCAAGTGGCGGGCCGTCCGGCCGACCCCACCGTCCGGTCCGGGCTCACGTCACATCCACGAACGCCGGAACCCTTCCCTCCTCGCGCCACCCCGCC
Organism: Streptomyces litchfieldiae; assembly: GCF_031845365.1. Taxonomy (NCBI): domain Bacteria; kingdom Bacillati; phylum Actinomycetota; class Actinomycetes; order Kitasatosporales; family Streptomycetaceae; genus Streptomyces; species Streptomyces litchfieldiae. Next base: position 194,404 of record NZ_JAVREL010000012.1, on the reverse strand, counting down.
ACCAACGCCCGCAGCGTCCGTTCGTAGCAGTCGGCGACCGCGAGCTCCGACGGCTCGTTCCCTGACAGCACCAGGGACACCAGGCCATGGGCCGTTCCCCAGACCGACAGCGCGATGACCTCGGGGGCGGACGCGGAACTGAACTGCCCGGCCCGCTGTCCGCGCCTCACGGCGTCGACGAGGGGCCGGTAGGCCTCGACGACCTCACGCGGCCTGTCCGACTCGGACCGACAGCGGACGGTGCGGTCGGAGAAAAGGACCGCGTAGAGATACGGATTCGCGACGGCGTAGTCGCGATAGGCGAGCCCGAGCCGGATCACGTCGTTGGCCGGGTTGTCCGTCGGATGGATGGCGGCCAGGCGTGCGACGAAGAGCCGCACGGCCTCCTCGTACAGGCTGCTGAGCAGGCCGGCCTTGTTGCCGAACAACGAGTTCGGCTCGGTGCTGCTGCCGCTGAAGGCGATCGCGATGAACTTGCTGTCGCTGTCCGCAACCTTCGGCGTCCTGGTCTGGATCTTCCAGGACGGCCATCTGCACAACCTGCTCGGCTTCGATCCGACGGGCAACATCGAGCCCAACATGCCGATCATGCTGTTCGCGCTGATCTTCGGAATCTCCATGGACTACGAGGTGTTCCTGGTGTCCCGGATGCGGGAGCAGTACGACCTGCTGGACGACAGCACGGCCGCCGTGGCCACCGGGCTGCAGTCCATCGGACGCCTGGTCGTGAGTGCCGCGCTGCTGATGTGCGTGCCCCTCGCGGCGATCGGGACGAGCGGAGTGCTGACCATGAAGCTCTTCGGCGTCGGCATGGTGTTCGCGATCCTGGTGGACGTGCTGGTGGTGCGCATCCTGCTGGGAACGGCCGTGATGAAGCTGATGGGCAGAGCGGCTTGGTGGGCACCGGGCCCACTGGCCCGCATCTACACGCGGTACGGCATCAAGGAGACCGAAGTCCCGGCGGAAACCGACAAGCCGGTCCCCGTCGCGGGCTGAACCCGGCGAGGGGTCGAAGTGCCTGCTCCCGAGGCACTTCGTCCCCATCACCGTCTTCCCGCCGCGCCCTCAGTGGCCCGCTGCCATGCCAAGCCGCGGGAGGCGAGGAAGGGGCCACGGCGTGTGAGGCGCAGGTTGCGGGCGACGTCGTCCGGCGGCGAAGGCATCAGCGGGGTCACGCGGTGGATCATGATCGCGGGAACGGTGTCGGGACGGCCGGTGAGGCGGTGACGGGGAGGGGTGTTCTGCCGTGCGGCGTTGAGGAGGTGAGACGGCCGGGGCCGCTTTCCTCGCCACCGAGGCCCTGCCCTCAACGAGGGCACGGGGCCCGGATTCTTCTGTCCCCGTCTGCGACGCCTGCGCCTCGTCCGCCGTGATCCGTACCCGGATCGTTACTCGTCGTCGCGAGGGCAGGCCGGTGTGCCGTCGTGGGCGGCCCGGACGAACGCGCGGACGAGGGCGGTCTCTTCGGCGGTCCGCCAGACGAGGGCCCAGTCGCACGTCGGAGCGTCCCGGATGGGCAGGTAGACGACGCGCGGCCAGGGGTAGTAGACAGCGGCCTTGGCCTGGATGGGCTGGACCGCGTGCCCGGCGGCGACCTCGGCCAGCACTTCCCCGGGCTGCCAGGTGACGACCCTGGGCCCGCGCCGGATGGGCCGCCCGCCAGGGGTGTGCGTGGGGACCAGCGCTGTCGCCCAGTAGGCGGGCACGGATTCCGGCGGCTCCACGACGACGCAGTCGCCGAGGTCCTCCATGGAGACGGACTCGCGCCCGGCCAGCGGATGGTCCGCGCCGACCGCGAGGGCGAGAGGATCGGCGCGCAACACCGGTCCGGCGGTCAGGTCGGGCTGCGGATGGGCAACCAGAGGAATTGGACATCCACCTGGCCGGTGCGGAGCGGGCCGAAGGGATCGCTGGGGCGGGTCTCGTGGAAACGCAGTTCGCAGGATGGGTGGCGCGCCCGGAACAGCCCGGTGGCGTTGGCGAAGTCATAGATGAGGGCGCCGAACGCGCCCACGGTGAGCGTGCCGCCCAGGCCCTGCGCGGCGGCGGTGGCGGCCTGGGTGGCGTCAAGAATGCGCTGATGCGCGACTTTGAGCTCGTCGTACAGCTTGGCGCCGATGGAGGTCAGCGCGACCCGGCGGCTGCTGCGCTCGAACAGGGCGGCGCCGATGCGGCGTTCCTGTTTGGCGATCGACTGGCTGACCCGCGCCTGGGATATGTGCAGCCGTTCCGCGGTGCGCCCGAAATGCAACTCCTCGGCCAGGGCCAGGAAGATCTCGATGTCCCGCAGCTCCACCCCGGCGCCTTCCGTGTCCGTGCCATGGACAACCGGAGCTTATCGATCCACGAGCGATCCATCATCGTTCCGGGCTCCGGCCCAGGGCACCGTTGACCAGGAGGCGGTCGGCCGGCCGACGATAAGCGCGGCTTATCCCTCCATGCGACAACGTGCATTGATCCGCCGCTGATTGCCTCGGAATTCTGGGAGGCACGATCGTCGCGATCCGGCCGCCTCGCCACCGCCTGAGAGGCCGCAGTATCCCCGCCCTGTCCCCACCGCCCCCTCTCGGGAGTTCATCGTGTCCGCCTCACAGACAGCCGCCACCACACTGACACCCGCCCGCCGCCGCGGGGTGCTCGCCGTCGTCCTCGTATCGCTCGCCGTCGTGGTGTCGGCCGTTCCCTCGCTGAACGTCGCCCTGCCCGACCTCGCCAAGGACACCGGCGCCAACCAGACCCAACTGCAGTGGATCGTCGACGCCTACGCCCTGGTGTTCGCCGGACTCCTGCTCCCCGCGGGCGCGATCGGCGACCGGTTCGGCCGCAGACCCGTCCTGGTCGCCGGCCTGGCCCTGTTCGCCGCGGGCGCGTTCGCGGCCGCCGCCGCCGACGAGCCGGGGACGATCATCGTCCTGCGCGGGCTCTCCGGTGTCGGCGCGGCCCTGGTCATGCCGACCACCTTGTCGATCATCACCAGTTCCTTCCCCGCCGCCGAGCGCGGCAAGGCGGTCGGCGCGTGGATCGGCGTCGCCGGCGCCGGCGCCGTCTTCGGCCTGCTGACCTCCGGCCTGCTGCTGGAGTGGTTCTCCTGGCCGTCGATCTTCGTCTTCGGCGGTGTCCTCGCCGCACTCACGCTCTTGGCCGCGGTCGCCGTCATCCCCAACTCGCGCGACATCACCGCGCCACGCATCGACGCCGTCAGCGGCCTGCTCTCCGCGCTCGGCCTCGCCGGGATCGTCTACGGCACCATCGAAGGCCCGCACCGCGGCTGGACCGACGCCGTCACACTGACCGCGTTCGCCATCGGCCTGCTCGGCGGCGCGCTGTGGCTGGGCTGGAGCCTGCGCACGACCGACCCCATGCTCGATCCGAGGCTGTTCCGGGTGCGCGGCTTCGCCACCGGCGTACTGTCCATCACCGTCCAGTTCTTCGTGTTCTTCGGCATGGTCTTCATCGTCCTGCAGTACCTCCAGCTCGTCCTGGACTACACAGCGCTGCAGGCCGGCCTGGCGATGACACCCATGGGCCTGGTCCTCGGCGGCCTCTCACGCCGCGCGCCGCACATCGTCGGCAGGATCGGCCAACGCCGGGCGGCGGGGATCGGACTGGTCCTGATGACCGCGGGCGTGCTCATCCTCAGCCGCCTCGACGCCGGCACCTCCTACTGGCCGGTCCTCGCCGGACTGCTGCCGATCGGCGCCGGCATGGCGCTGGCCACCGCCCCGGCCACCACCTCCATCGTCGACTCCCTGCCCGCGCACAAGCAGGGCGTCGCCTCCGCGGTCAACGACGCCGCACGCGAAGTCGGCGGCACCCTCGGCATCGCCGTCCTCGGCAGCGTCCTCAACAACGGCTACCGCCAAGGCATCTCCGACAACGCCCCCGCCGGCCTGCCGCCCGAGGCCGTCCACGCCGCCCAGGAATCCCTCGCCGTCTCACAAGCGGTCGCCGAGCGCCTCGGAGCCCACGGCGAACAGCTCGGCCGCGTCGCCATCGACGCCTTCATCGACGGCTACGCCATCGCCTACCTCGCCTCGGCGGTGCTGCTGACCCTGACCGCCGCCGCGATCCTCGCCCTGGGATCGCACCGGGCCGCGGGCCACACGAAGACCGCCGTGGACACCCCGCGCTCGAAGAACACCCCCGACGCGGACACCCTCACCACGGGATCGAACGGATGAGCCGCTGACACGCCGCGGACCGGCGGACGACCGCTCGGCCGGCCGCTCGCCGCCGGCTCAGCGGACAGCGAGGACTGTCTTGGCCGGGGCGGTCCGGTCCTCCAGGGCCCGGTGAACCTCGGCCACCCGGTCCAGCGGCAGGATCGCGGGAGCCGGCTCGCGCAGAACGCCGCGGTGGACCAGGTCGACGAGGGCCGTAAGGGCCGCGCCGACTCGTCGGGGGATGAGGTGCGCGACGCCGCCCAGGCTGAGGCCGAGCACCTGGCGGGTGCCGAGCCAGAGGGAGTCTCCCGGAATCGCCGTGTCCCGGCCACTGGCATTGCCGAGCATCACGAGACGACCGAACGGGGCGAGCTGGTCGTAGGCGCGCGTGCGCAACTCGCCACCGACCGGGTCGATGACGACGTCGACGCCACGTCCGTCGGTGAGTTCCCGGACGGCGCTCCCGAGGTCGGCGCCGTGGACCACGTCTGTCCAGGTGGCGTCGGACAGCCGTTTGCCGGGGCTTGCGGCCACGGCGATGACGCGCCGGGCGGGGTGGATCGCGGCGAGGCGGCCGGTGATGCCGCCCAGGCCGCCGCTGGCGCCCAGCACGAGGACGTCGTCGCGCACGTCGAGCCGGGCCAGGTCGCGCAGGGCCAGCCACGCGGTGACGCCGTTGACGAGAACGGCGGCCACGCGTGCCAGATCGGCGCCGTCCGGGAGGCGGGTCGTCATCGCGGCATGGGCCACGGCGACCTCGGCGTAGCCGCCCGCGCGCATGCCGCGCCCGAAGTCGTTGAGCAGAGCCGCCACCGGCTGGCCCGGCCGGAACCCGGCGACCCCCGGCCCCACCTCGCGCACGTGGCCGGTGACCTCGATCCCGGGCGTGAACGGGGTGGGCAGGCCGAAGGCACCCGAGCGGAACAGGGTGTCCACGAAGCCGACTCCGGCGTACGCGACCTCGACCGTCAGCTCGTCCGGCCCCGGGGACGGGTCCGGCAGCTCGACCGCCTCCAGCGAGTCCGCCGGCCCGGGACTCCTGACCACAACGGCACGCATCGAGCACCCCTCTCGCCGCACACTGGCTCCCAAGGCACCGCAACCCCGAACGCCGGATGGTCATTCCCCGGTGCGGAGAAAGGGAGCGCGGCGATGAGTTTGCCCGGCCCGGCAAGTCTCACCACCGTTGACACCCAACTCAGGAGGAACGGTGGCTCAGCTACTGAGAGTGCAGAACTTCAACGTCTCGAGCGACGGCATCGGCGCCGGTGAGGACCAGAGCCTCGAGCGGCCGTTCGGCCACGGGGTCGACCCGGCGAGGCTGTTCGCCTGGGCCGGTGCCACGGCGAGCTGGCCCATGCGCACCGATCCCGGGGGCAGCCGGGGCCTGGATGACTACTTCACGCGGGACTACGCGCGCAACATCGGCGCCGAGATCATGGGCCGCAACAAGTTCGGGCCCCAGCGCGGGCCCTGGCGCGACGAAGAGTGGCGTGGCTGGTGGGGGGACGAACCCCCCTTCCACACCCCGGTTTTCGTCATGACCCACCACACGCGGCCCTCGTTCACGCTCTCCGACACCACGTTCCACTTCGTCAGCGGCGACCCGGCCACGGTCCTGGAGCAGGCGCGGGAGGCCGCGCGGGGCAAGGACGTCCGGCTCGGCGGCGGGGTCTCCACCATCCGGCAGTTCCTCGACGCCGACCTCGTCGACACGATGCATGTGGCGGTCTCGCCGGTGGAACTCGGGTCCGGGCTGCGGCTCTGGGAGTCACCCGACGAGCTGCTCGACCGGTTCCACCTGGATGTCGTGCCGAGCCCGAGCGGCGTGACGCACCACCTTTTCTGGCGCAAGTGACATGCGCGAGGCCGGGCCGCCGGGTCGCGGCCTCGCGCTCTTGGTCATCCCGGAGGGACCGGTCAGCTCACGGCCTTCTTGACGAGGGCGGTGATCGCCGTTTCCGCCTTGTCGCTCAGGTCGGTCACGGCGTAGGACGTGGGCCACAGGCCGCTGTCGTCGTCAAGGTTCGCCTCGGTGGTGAAGCCGAGGCTTGAGTAACGTTCCTTGTCGACGTGCCCGCTGCGGAAGAAGCACACGACCTTCCCCTTCCTGGCGTAGGCCGGCTGCCCGTACCACAGCTTCGGCGACAACTCCGGGGCGTTGGCGGTGACGATGGCGTGGACGCGTTCGGCCACGGCGCGGTCCGACGGCTCCATCTCCGCGATCTTCGACAGCACGTCGAGCTCCTGGGCGGCCGCCTTGTTGCCGCGACCGCGGTTCGCCTCCTTCTTCAGTTCCGCGGCGCGCTCCCTCATGGCGGCACGTTCTTCCTCGGAGAAGCCGGTGTTCGCGCTCATCGCTCTCACTCCCTGGGCGTGATCGGTGTGAACTGCTTGTGACGCTAGCCGTGCCGAGAGACCTGGCGCTTCTCCGTTCTTGACCGATGCTCGCCCCGTGCCGCGCGGCAGGTGCGACGGTGGCACGATGGCGGGCATGGGCCTTGGGGCTGCGGAGGCGCAGCGTTTGCGCGACATCGCCGTGATGCGTCGTGTCCGCGACCGGATCGATCGTGAGTACGCCGAGCCGCTGAACCTCCAGGCGCTGGCCCGTGGGGCGCACATGTCGGTCGGGCACCTGAGCCGGGAGTTCCGCCGCGTCTACGGCGAGTCTCCGTACGCGTATCTGATGACCCGACGGATCGAACGGGCGATGACGCTGCTGCGCCGCGGAGACCTCAGCGTCACCGAGGTGTGCCTCGCTGTGGGCTCCTCGTCGCTGGGCACGTTCAGCACGAGGTTCACCGAACTGGTCGGCGTGCCGCCGAGCGTCTACCGCCGCGACCACTCCCAGGCCGGGGCGGGGATCCCGCCGTGTCTGGCCAAGCAGGTGACCAGACCGGTCAGGAATCAAGAAGCCCGCGCCCGGTGGCTCTGCATAGCGTGACGGGCATGAACCTCACCATTCACTACGCCTTCCTTCCGCACACCGACCCCGAGGCCGCCCTGGGCTTCTACCGCGACATCCTGGGCTTCGAGGTCCGCAAGGACGTCGGCTACGAGGACATGCGCTGGATCACCGTCGGACCGGTCGGCCAACCCGGCACCTCCATCGTGCTGCACCCGCCGGCCGTCGATCCGGGCATCACCGATGAGGAGCGCCGCACCATCCTGGAACTCATCACCAAGGGCGTCTACACCGGCATCACGCTGGGCACCGACGACCTCGACGGGCTTTTCGACCGCCTCCAGGCCGCGGGCGCCGATGTCGTCCAGGAACCCATCGACCAGGACTACGGGGTCCGCGACTGCGCCTTCCGCGATCCCGCCGGCAACCTCATCCGCGTCAACCAGCTCACCTGAGTGAGCCGCCCCGGCCCGACTCCCGCCCCCGGATGGCGTTCTCCTTCAGCCCGCCGCCCGGCCCAGGGCCTGGCGGATGGGGCGGACCACCGGGCTGGGGGCGGCGGCGTCGAGGTCGAGCGGGGCGGTGGGTTCGAGCGGGGGCTGCGCGATGAACCGGGGGACCGTGCCGCGGTGCGGCTGGGCCGCGTGGACGAGGAACGGGTGGCACAGGTACACGTCCCCGGCCCGGCCCGTCGCGGTGACCTCCGGGCGCCCCTCGCTGAGGGGCACCGCGTCGCCGCACAGGTCGAACCACTCGCGTCCCTCGTCCCCCGCGTCCGCCAGCAGCGGGGGCACGTCGCGGTGGGAGCCGGCCCGGATGCGCGTCGGCGCGTCGTCCGGCCCGACGTCGGAGAAGAGGAACAGCATCAGCAGCGCGCGCCCGCGCGAGCGCACGTTGACCCGGCCCTCGCCGGACTCGCCCGCGAAGCTCGCCTCCAGATGCCAGCCGTCGTCGCCCGGCTCCCGGTCGCTGGGGAAGCGCACCGGAAACGTCCCCAGACCGCCCGGCGCCCGCCACCTGCCCGGGCCGACCAGTTGATCGAACGCCTCGTGCAGCACCGGGGTGTTGGCGGCGGCGGTGAACGGCGGGGTGGCGAATCCGCCCAGCCGGATCACCGGCTCGGTCCAGGTGGTGGGATCGTCCGGGTCGCAGCCGGTCGCCTCCCACAGCTCGGCCCGGCACCGGTCGGCAATGTCGGCCGGCACGGCGCCGGGCACCCGGACGAAGCCGTTCTCGACGAAGTCCTCGATCTCCGCACGCGTCAGCACGATCGCCCAGTCTCACGCCGGCGCGCGGGGACGGCAATCGGGTTTCGGTGTCGGCGACCGGTGGCGGGCCCGGCCCGTCCCCGGGCACCGGCGGGGTCAGACCGTGAACTCCCTGATCACGGTGTTCCGGAAGACGGCCGGGCCGTCGACCGCGAACAGGGCGAGACCGGTGTCGGTCAGATAGGGGAACGCCTCCAGTGAGTGCGTGTAGCGGCCGTCGTCGAAGAAGACCTCGACCGTCGTGCGGTCCACCAGCACCCGCATGGTGACCCGCCGCGCGGCCGGGTCGAACGGGCTCCTGCTCTCCCACATGGTGCCGCTCTGGTCCGGGTTGGCCACGCCGCCGCGGTTGACGAACGCGTAGTCGGCCCAGATCCCCGCGTCGATGTGCCGGGCGCCGTCCGCCGAACGCCGCAATTGCATCCCGGCACCGGTGAGCTGGTCCCAGGTGATCTCGGTGCTCAACTCGTAGGCCGTTCCCCGGTAGTCCAGCGGGAGGTTGCCCTCGACGCGCAGGTCACCGAGGGCCACGGTCCGGGAGACGTGCTCGTCCAGCCCGGCGACGGGCCGGGAGGCCAGGTAGAGGGTGCCGGCCGCGTCGCGTCGCAGGGTGATCTCGCGGACGATCGAGTCGGTGCCGTTGAAGCCGTCGGAGTCGATGGTCGGGGTGATGCCGGCGTAGGCCCAGTTGTTCATCCAGCCGATCGCGTAACGGGTCGCCGGATCCACGCTGCCGTCCGCCCGGTGCCGGTCGAACGTGACGGCGGCGTACCAGTCGAAGCCGTGGTCGAGCCACTGCGGGTCCGGGGCGTCGGGGGTGAACGTGGTCCCGTCGAACGCGCCGGTCCAGTAGGCGTACGTGTTGGGCAGCCCGGCGGCCCGGCCGTTGGCGCTCGCCCCGAGCACCCAGCGGGCGGTGCCGTCGGCGGCGGTGATGCGGAACAGGTCGGGGCACTCGAAGACCCCGACGCCGTCCTTGATGAAGCCGCCGACATAGGTCCAGCTCTTCAGGTCGGGCGAGTGGTAGAAGCCGAGCTTGTTGTTCTCGGCCAGGACCATCACCCAGCGGCCGCGCTCCTCGTCCCGGATGATCTTGGGGTCGCGGAAGTCGACGACGCCGGGGTTGGGCAGCACGGGCCCGGTCCCGTACGGGGTGAAGCTCCGGCCGTCGTCGGTGGAGGAGAACAGGTACTGGGCCTGGGAGTTGCCGGGGTCCGCGGTGGCGACGACCACGACGGCGCCGGGCCCGAGGCCCGCGGTGTTCCCCGTGTCCACCACCGCGCACCCCGACCAGACGTCGCCGATCGGGGTCGTCTTCGGCACCGCGATGCCCCGGTCGCGGAAGGACACCAGGTCGGTGCTGGTGGCCAGGCGCCACGCGGTCCCGGGCGGGCCGCCGGTGAAGTAGTCGGGGTTGTACAGGTAGTAGTAGTGATACTCGCCGTCGATCCAGATCGGCCGCTGCGGGTCGTTCATCCACTGGTCGGGGACGGTGAAGTGGTACTCCGCCCGGTAACTGCCGTCCGCCCGCCGCGACGTGCGGCGAACGCCCCCGGGAGCGGCCCGGCCCGCCGCGGCGGCCGGGGCCGCGGGCACCACCGCCGCGGCGACGCCCAGGCCCGAGGCGGCGAGCACGGCCCTCCTCGTCGGTTTCGCTGACCCACCGTCTGATCCTCGTATTCCACGCATAGTTCCGCAAACCTCTCGTCGGGATGGCAACCGATGAGGCGGGACTCTAGACCTAACTCGATAAAGGTCAAGTGTTCGCGGCCCTTGACAGCCCTGTAACGCACTTCACATGATGTGGGCCATCGATCTCACCTAATTCGAGTTAGGCCGCCCGATGACCGACCCGCACCTCACTCGCCGCACGCTGCTGCGGTACGGCGCCTACGGCGGGGGCGCAGCCGCGCTCGCCGGCACGGCCGCCAGTTGGGACCGTCTCACCGGAGCCGACATCCCCGGCCGCGACGACGACGCCCTCGTCGTGGCCACCCTCGGCTCCGCCTTCGACCCCGCCGCGCAGCGCTTCCTCCGCGACGGATTCCGCGCGCTCCACCCGGACATCGACCTCCGGCTCTTCGCCGTGCAGGCGAAGGACTGGTCGGACTTCTTCGCCAAGATCCTCACCCTGATCGCCGCGGGCACCGCCCCCGACGTCGTCTACGTGGCCACCGAGGGCGTGCAGCTCTTCGCCCGGCGGCTCGGCGTGCCGCTGGACGCGTGGGTGCGGCGCGACGCGGCCGAGTTGCGCGAGTACTTCGCCGATGTCCACCCCTCGCTGGTGGAGTCGATGATGTACGAGGGCAGCCTGTACCAGCTGCCGGTCGAGTTCAACGCGGCCGACATGTACCTCAACACCGAGGTGCTGGCGCGCGCCGGGGCCGAACTGCCGCCGCCCGACTGGACCCGCGAGGACTTCACCACGCTGCTGCGCGACATGAAGCGCACCGGCGGCTCCGACTTCACCCCTTACTACTGGACCAACCGGCTGTGGGGCGGCGTCGTCCCCTGGCTGTTCGCCAACGACACCAACGTCCTCGCCGAGTCCCGGGCACCGGGCGGCGAGTGGCTGTGGAACGAGTTCTACCCCGGCGGCCAGGGGGAGGGCCGGGGCGGCGGCTACCGCTGGACCACCCCGCAGGCCACCTCGGCGCGGGTCGAGGAGGTCTACGACTATCTGGCGTCGCTGATCCAGGACGGCCTCTGCTCGCGTCCCGAGGGCGGCAGCGGCACCAATCTCGTCGGCGTGTTCTCCACCGGCCGGGTCGGCGTCACCCCCGCCGGCGGCTTCTGGGCCGGCGGCCTGCACACCGCCGGGATGCCCAACGACGCGTACGACGTGCAGTACTTCCCCCGCTGGCGCGGCCAGCGCCATCAGTACGGCGCGGCGGGCTACGCGCTGCTGCGCACCTCCAAGAAGCAGGACGAGGCGTGGGAGTTCATCAAGTACACCGCCCGCAAGGACGTGCTGACCGAGCTGTTCAAGGAGAACCAGACCACGCCGGCCCGCCGCTCGATGGTCGACGCCGCCCGCTACCGGGAAACGGGCCCTGGGCACTGGCAGGTCTTCTACGACACCCTCGACCGGTTCCCCACCACCGGCCCGATCCCGGCGCCGCCGCAGGTCGCCGAGGTGGAGGAGCTGCTGATCAAGCACACCGGCACCGCACTGGCCGGCCCGGGCTCCGTCCGCCCCGCCCTGCGCCGGCTGCAACACGACCTGGAGCACGCCATGGAGCGTGAGATATGACGAACGTCCGTCTCTCCGCCGGTACTTCGGCCACCGACCCGCGGCCGGTCGCCACCGAACGGCCGGGCCGGCCCCGCACCGCCGTGCGCCGGCGAGGGTCCCGGCTGATGGCCGCCCTGTTCCTGGCGCCCACCATCATCGGAATCGCCGTCTTCACGGTGGTGCCGATCGCCGGGTCGGTGGTACTGAGCTTCTTCCACTGGGACGTGATCGACTCCCCGCGCTACGCCGGGGCCGCCAACTACCGCGAGGTGTTCGCGGACGAGACGGTGCTGGTGTCGTTCCGCAACACCCTGGTCTTCATGGTGTGCGCGGTCGCCCTGCAACTGCTGCTCGCCCTGGGCCTGGCGCTGGCCGTCAACGGCCGGATGCCCGGTTGGCTGCGGTCGGTGTTCCGTTCCGCCTTCTTCTTCCCGCTGATCCTGTCCGCCGCCTCCGTGTCGGTGGTCATGAAGTACCTCTTCAACCAGGACTTCGGGGTGGTCAACTGGCTCCTGGGCCAGGTCGGCATCGCCCCGGTGCCCTGGCTGACCTCGGGAAACGAGGCGATGACCGCCGTCGTGCTGGCGTATGTGTGGCAGCAGTTCGGCTTCTCCTTCCTGCTCTTCGTGGGCGGCTTGAACAACATCCCGAAAGAGGTCCACGAGGCCGCGTCCCTGGACGGCGCCACCGGGCTGCGCAAGCACCTGAGCGTCACCCTGCCGCTGCTGTCGCCGACGCTGCTGGTGGCGTCGGTGGTCGGCATCATCAACGCCCTTCAGGTCTTCGAGCAGCCCTACGTCCTCACCGACGGCGGTCCGGGCGACTCGACGCGCACCGTCGTGGTGGTCATCTACCAGCGGGCGTTCGAGCAGTTGCGCTTCGGTGAGGCGTCGGCCGTCGGCGTGCTGCTGTTCGTCCTGATCATGGCGGTCACCGCCCTCCAGTTCCGGCTCAGCCGGCGTTTCGTCCACTACCAGTGAGCCGGAGGACTCCCTTGAGCCAGACACTCTCCCTCGGCCGGGTGCGCCACGGCCTCGGCCCCTGGGCCAGGATCGCCGGTCTGACGGTGTGCGCCCTGCTGACCCTGGGCCCGGTCATCTGGACCGTCGCCACCTCGCTGCGGCCCCCGGCCGAGTCGTTCGACCTGCCGCCGCAGATCATCCCCACCGACCCCACCGCCGAGTCGTACCGCGAGGTGTTCGACACGATCGACGTGTGGCTGCTGGCCCTGAACTCCACGCTGGTCACCGGGCTGATCGCGGCCGGCCAGATGATCACGGCGGGGCTCGCCGGCTACGCCTTCGCGCGCCTCGAATTCCGCTTCAAGAGGCCGCTGTTCGGCCTGGTACTGGCCACCATGATGGTCCCGCTCCAGGTGACGATCGTGCCGGTCTTCCTGGTGCTGAAGGAGATGAGCCTCACCGACACCCTGCTCGGCCTCATCATTCCGGCGTTCCCCACCGCGTTCGGGACGTTCCTGATGCGCCAGTACTTCCTCGGCATGCCCGCCGACCTGGGCGAGGCGGCGATGCTCGACGGCGCCGGCCCCTGGCGGATCTTCCGCTCGGTGTACGCGCCGCTGGCCGCGCCCGGCCTGGCGATCGTCGGAGTGCTCGCGTTCAACTACCACTGGAACGAGTTCTTCCGGCCGCTGATCCTGGAGGTCTCCTCGGAGAACTTCACCCTCCCCCTCGGACTGGTCTCCCTCCAGGGGAACCTCGGCACCGGCTCCATCTCGGTGGTCCTCGCCGGCGTCGTGATGTCCATGATCCCCGCCGTTCTCGTCTTCGCCGTCGGCCAGCGCCCGCTGCGCGAGGGCATCTCCTCCGCAGGAGTCAACCGTTGAGCCGGAAAGCCCCGTTCCCCGATCCGCACGCGCCCCGCCTGAGGGTCCGCCCGCCCGCCAACTGGATCAACGACCCCAACGGGCCGTTCCGCTGGCGCGGCCGCTACCACCTCTTCTACCAGCACAACCCCGCCGCCCCCGTGCACGCCAACGTCCACTGGGGCCATGTCTCCAGCCCCGACCTCGTCCGCTGGGACCACCACCCGATCGCCCTCACCCCGACCCCGGGCGGACCGGACGAGGCCGGGTGCTGGTCCGGCTGCGTGGTCGACGACGACGGCGTGCCCACCGCCGTGTACACCGGAATCGACCGCCAGCACACCGGGGTCGGCACCATCTGCCTGGCCCGCGCCGTGCCGGACGACGACGCGCTCACGGTGTGGCGGCCGGTGCCGGAGCCGGTCGTGACGGCACCGCCGGCCGGGCTCCACGTCGCCATGTTCCGCGACCCGTTCGTCTTCCGGCACGGCGGACGCCGCTGGGCCCTGGTGGGCGCGGGCCACGCGGACGGCACGCCCTCCGTGCTGCTCTACGACTGCGACGACCTGCTGTCCTGGCGCTTCGCCGGGGTCCTGCTGGACGGCCGCGACCCGCGCGCCGCCGAGGCGCTGGGCAAGGACGCCACCGGCTGGGAGTGCCCGCAGCTCTTCGAGACGAGCGACGGCCACTGGGTCCTCGTGCTGTCCCTGTGGGACGGCGAACCGCTGTCCACCGGCCACCTCACCGGAACGCTCACCGCCGCCGGGCCGGACGACCCCACGCCCCGGTTCACCCCCCGGTCCGGCGGTCCGCTCGACCACGGCCGGGACTTCTACGCGCCGGCCGTGCTCCAGGACCGCGCGGGCGGCCGGGTCCTGCTGTGGGGCTGGTCCTGGGAGGCGCGGAGCCAGGACGAGGTGGAACGGGCCGGCTGGGCGGGGGTGCTCACCGCGCCCCGGGTGGTGGACATCCGCGCCGACGGCGCGCTGTCCACGGTCCCGGCGCCCGAGCTGGAACGCCTGCGCGCGCGCCCGCTCCCGTCCCAACTGCCCGACGCCTACGAGCTGTTCATCACCGCGACGGCGCCGGCGACGGTCGGGCTGCTGCGCTCGGCCGCCGGGGAACGGGTCACGCTGGCGCTGGACCCGGCCGCGGGCACCGTCACCCTGGACCGGTCCGGCTGGCCCCGGCAACGGGCCGGCGGCTCCGGTCCGTTGACCCTGGCCGCCGGGCCGGGGGCGGCGCCGGGCGGGCTGACCGTCCGGGTGCTGGCCGACGGGTCGCTGCTCGAACTCTTCGCCGGGGACGCCGCCGTCGCCACCGAACGCGTCTACCGGCGCGCCGGGGACGTTCCCGAACTGACCACGCGGGGCACGGGCGTTCAGGTCACGGGCTGGGAGCTCAGCGGCTGGGAGCCGGACCCACCGAGGCACGGCTGACGGGATGGCACGTCAGACGGCGGACGGACGCCGGCGGATCCTCGCCGGCGTCGATCGCGTCCAGCAGCAGCCGCGTCGCGGTCTCCCCCATCGCCCGGTGCGGCAGCGCGACCGTTGTCAGCGGCGGGGTGAGGAAGGCCGCCATGTGCTCCTGGTCGTCGTACCCGACGACCGAGACGTCCTCGGGCACCCGCAGCCCGCAGCGGGCGACGGCGTGCAGGACCCCGGCCGCCACGCGGTCGTTGTAGCAGATCACGCCCGTGGGGCGGCGGCCGGCGGGCGCCCCGTCGAACAGCCGCAGGCCGCACTCGTACCCGGTCGTGATCTCCCCGCCGCCGCGCATGATCCACTCCTCGACGGCGGGGACCCCGGCGGCGCGCAGCGCGTCGCGGAACCCGCGCAGCCGTTCCACGGACGCGATGTCGTCGAGGCCGCCCACCTTGGCGATGTGGCGGTGTCCCGCGGCCAGCAGCACCTCGGCCGCGGTCCGTCCGCCCGCGCGCTCCGCCGGGATCACGGCGGGCAACGAGCCGTCCTCGGCAAGACAGTTGGCCAGCACGGTGCGGGTGCGGCGCAGCGCGGCGGAGACGGCGACGCGGCGCAGCGACATCGCCGCGTAGACGATGCCGTCCACGCGGCGGTCCAGCAGCTCGTCGACCGCAGCCTCCTCCTTCTCCGGGTCGCCGCCGGAGTCGACCGTGACCACCAGGTGGTCCCGGGCCCACGCGGTCTCCGTGGCGCCGCGCAGCAACTGCCCGGCGAACGGCGAGGACGCGATCTCGTCCGTCACCAGCCCGAGCACGGCCGTCCGGCTGCGGCGCAGCCCGCGCGCGACCGGGTTCGGCCGGTAGCCGAGCTGCTCGGCCGCGGCCCGGATCCGCTCCTGGGTCTCGGCGGACAGATTGCCCTTGGCCCGGCCGTTGAAGACGAACGAGACCGCCGTGTGCGAGACACCCGCGAGCCGCGCCACGTCCCGGGACGTGGGACGACCGCCCGTCACGCCGAACCTCGCCCACCGGCCGGGCTGTTGTGCCTGTCCATGTCGTCGGGATCCTCATCCGTCGGGCCGTGTCAACGCCCCACCCTAACCGGACCTAACCCGTGCCAGGAAGCCACGAGAAAGCCGAGGAACACCCCATGATCGTCGTCGCCGGTGAGGCCCTTGTCGACCTGGTCCCGCAGGGCTCCGGCGGCCCGGCCGCCGCGCTGCTGCCCAGCCGTGGCGGCGGCCCCTGCAACACCGCCGTCGCCCTGGCCCGCCTCGGCTCCCCCGCGCACTTCTGCTCGCGCGTCTCCACCGACGCGTTCGGCGACTTCCTCCTCGACCGCCTCCGCGCGGAGAACGTCGGGCTGGACCTGGTGCGGCGCGGCCCCGAGCCCACCACCCTCGCCGTGGCGGCGCTCGACGGCGCGCACTCGGCCGCGTACCGCTTCTTCACCGAGGGCACCGCCGACCGCCTCTTCACCGCCCCGCCCGAACTGCCCGGCGCGGCCCGCGCCCTGCTGCTCGGCTCCTGCTCGCTGGTCCTGGAGCCCGGCGCCACCGCCTACGAGACGCTGATGCGCCACGCCGCCGCGCGCGGGGTGTTCATCGCGCTGGACCCCAACATCCGCCCCGGGCTGATCCCCGACCCCGGCGCGTACCGGGCCCGGTTCACCGGCTGGCTGCCGCATCTGGACGTGGTCAAGCTGAGCGAGGAGGACGCGCGGTGGCTGGGCGGCGAGGTGGACGACTGGCTGGCGGCCGGGCCCGCCGCCGTGGTGGTCACCCGAG
This sequence comes from Streptomyces litchfieldiae, assembly GCF_031845365.1. Classification (NCBI taxonomy): domain Bacteria; kingdom Bacillati; phylum Actinomycetota; class Actinomycetes; order Kitasatosporales; family Streptomycetaceae; genus Streptomyces; species Streptomyces litchfieldiae. Next base: position 177,795 of record NZ_JAVREL010000012.1, on the reverse strand, counting down.
GGCGGGCCGGGCTGACCGTCGTCACGCGCGACCACGGAACGGTCGACGTTCCCGCGTGGCCGGTGGACGTCGTCGACACCATCGGCGCCGGCGACACGGTCTACGCGGCCCTGCTGCACGGCCTGTCGGAACGGAACGCGCTCACCCGGGCCGCGCTGTCCGCCCTCACCGCGGACGACTGGCGCGCCCTCCTCACCTTCGCCGCCCACGCCGCGGCCCTCACCTGCTCCCGGGCCGGCGCCGAACCCCCGTACGCCACGGAGATCGGCGACCCCGCCGCGCCGCGGCGTCGGCGCCCCGCGCCGAATTCCCGTGGTGGCGCCGGGGGGCGCCCCGGTAGCGTGCCGCCTGTGAGGTGACCCTTCCGCGGCGCGTGATGCGCCGCGCGCCGAGGCCGATGCCGTCGCCGTGGCCGGTGGCGGTTCCTTTGTCGATCCCGGAGACCTCACCACCATGTCCCTTGCCATCCCCGGCTGTTCGCATATCTCCGCCGCGCTGGAAACGCACTGGCGTCTGCCCGGCGCCGATGTCACCCCGCTGATGGGCGGCATGAACTCCGCCACCTGGAACGTTCATGTCGGCGGCGCCCACTGGGTGGCCAAGGCCGTGCCCTTGGGCGGGCCCGAGGAGCAGTTCCACTACGGGCTGCGGCTGGCCGCCCGGGTGGCCGGTGCCGGGGTCGCCTCCGGCGCGCCCCTGCCGACCGCCGGCGGCGACTTGACCGCCCCGGTTCATGGCCATGCGCTGGCACTTCTGCGCCGGGTCGAGGGCCGGGAACTGGACGGCCACAGCGCCGGGGACAGCGCGCTCATGGGCGCGACGCTCGGGCGTGTTCACGGGATTCTCGGCGCCGAACCGGTCACCGCCGCCGAGGCGTGGCCGCCCTTCGACCTGCTGGCCGACGCCGACGACGCCGCGCTGGACCTGCGGCCGTGGCTCCGGCCGGCCATCGTGGCGGCCGCGGCGCGGCTGCGGCGGCTCCGGCCGGAGACGCTGTCGTGGGGGCCGGTGCACGGTGACCCCGCGCCGGAGCACTTCCGGCTCGACCCGGCCACGGGCGGCTGCGGCCTCATCGACTGGGGCGCGGCGAGCCGCAAGCCCCGGATGTACGACGTGGCCACGGCCGTGCTGGACGCCGGCGGCCCCGACCGCGCCCGGCCGCTGCTGCGCGCCTACCTGGACCAGGGCGTTTTGTCCGCCGAGGAGGTCGAGCGGGCGCTGCGGCCGATGCTGGACTTCCGGTACTCCATCAACGCCCTGTACTACGCCGGCCGGATCCTGCGCGGCGACCTGACGGGCGTCGCGGATCCCGCCGGGAACGAGGAGCGGCTGGCGGAGGCCCGCCGGTGGCTGGACCGGCCCGCTACCCCCGGCCGTCCATGACGGCGGCCAGCGGGCGGCGCGGCGAACGCTGCGGGGCGGCGCCGGCCGGGTGGCCGACACGGAAGAGGAGCTGGGGGTGGCCCTCGGGGTCGGGCAGCAGCTCGCGCAACTGGGTGCGCAGCGGGTCGCCGACCTGGCAGGGCTGGTTGGCGAAGGAGACCTGGATGCCCTCGGCCGCGAGCGTGAGCAGGCCGCGTTGCAGGGCCTGGCCGGCGTGCAGCCAGTCGAGCGGCTCGTCGGCACGCGTGGTCAGCACGGCGACGGCGGGCGCGGCCAGCAGCAGGGCGGCGTCGCGGCGGCCGACGCGCGGCCCGGCGTTGACCTTGCGGACCAGCGCGCGCAGCAGCGGGGCGGCCGGGCCGGGCACGGTCAGGCCGTCGCCCGCCCGGCGCGGGCGCAGCCAGTGCGCCAGCTCCCGGCGCCAGGCCCGGTCGGCGAACTGCCGGCGGTCCCCCTCGCCGACCAGCGCGGCCACCTCCTTCCGCCGTGTCTCGGGAATGATCTGGAGCCGGGCGCCCTCCCGCGCCACCGCCTGCTGAACGCGGTCCCGCGCGCCGTCGCGCACCGCGCGGCCGGCGAACGCCCGGTGGGCGGTGCGCCGCCGGGTGATGGCGTCGTACAGCGTGGCGTCGTCGGCGGAGACGGGCGTCCCCTCCTCCGTCAGCTCCACCCGCGCCAGCAGCGTGTCGTCGGTGGGGTCCGGCAGCAGCCGGACCTCCGCGCGCAGGCCGTGGCAGGGCGCGGCGACGCGCAGGTTCAGCAGGGCGGCGCCGCAACTGATGTGGGCCTCGCGGTCGCGCGGGTCGTTGACGGGGAGGGAACGCCCCGGGTCCCGGTGGAGGTGGATGGCGTCCTTGTCCGAACGGAAGATCCACGGCTGGGTGTTGTGCGAGGACGGCGCACGCACCGCCGCGCGCACCAGGTTCTCTTCCGGGGTTCGCATGGAGCCAGCCTCCCGGGGCCGCGCCGGAGCGGCCCGGCGGCGCGCAGGGCGGCCACCCGTCCGTGCGTCACCCGGGCAGCGGCGACCGGTGCCCCCGCGCCGGATCCACCTCCTCGTGGCGCAGCGGCCCGAGACCGCAGGCGTCGCAGAGGACGACGAGCAGCAGCCCGGGCCCCCGGTCCCGGCCGCGGAACCGGAGCCTGCCGGGCTCGCCGCACGAGGCGCAGGTGCGGCGCGAGGCGGCCTCGGCGGCGGCTATGGCCTCGGCCGCCGCGTCGGCCCAGTACCCGTCGAACTCGCCGTCGGCGTCGAACCGGTCGGCGACGAAGACCCGCAGGCCCCCGAACTGGGTGTCGAAACCGTCGAGCTGATAGGTGGGGGCGATGGCGTGGAGCCGCCGGTGGAGCTCGTCGAGCAGGGCGCCCCAGCCCGGACCGACGGAGTCGGCCCGGGCCGGGATCTGCCCGTCCCGGATGGTGTCGGCGATGCTGTCGCTCGTCATGTCCCCATGGTCGCGCGCGGGTCTGACAGTGGCGCGCGACCGCCCCGGGCCACGGACTACCGCGCGAGGATCGACTCGATCTCGGCCAGCTCCTCGTCGGCGAAGTCCAGGTTCGCCGCCGAACCCACGCTGTCCTCAAGCTGCTTGACGCTGCTGGCACCGACCAGCGCCGAGGTGACCCGCCCGCCGCGCAGCACCCAGGCGATGGCGAGCTGGGCCAGGGTCTGCCCACGCCGCCGGGCGATCTCGTTGAGCGCCCGGACCGTGCCAACGGTCCGCTCGACGTCGTCCGCGTTCAGGAACGGGCTGTCCCCGGCGGCGCGCGAGCCCGCCGGGATGCCGTTCAGATAGCGGTCGGTGAGCAGGCCCTGGGCGAGCGGGGAGAACGCGATCGAGCCCGCGCCCACCTCGTCCAGGGCGTCCAGCAGGCCGTCCTCGACCCAGCGGTTGACCATCGAGTACGACGGCTGGTGGATCAGCAGCGGGGTGCCCAGCTCGCGCAGGATGCGAGCGGCCTCGCGGGTCTGCCCGGGCGAGTAGTTGGAGATGCCGGCGTACAGCGCCTTGCCCTGCCGGACGGCCGCGTCCAGCGCGCCCATCGTCTCCTCCAGCGGAGTGTCCGGGTCGGGGCGGTGGTGGTAGAAGATGTCGACGTGGTCCAGGCCCAGTCGGCCCAGGCTCTGATCGAGGCTGGACAGTAGGTACTTGCGCGAACCCCACTCGCCGTAGGGCCCGTTCCACATGCGGTAGCCGGCCTTGGTCGAGACGATGATCTCGTCCCGGTAGGGGCGGAAGTCCTGGGCGAATATCCGCCCGAAGTTCCGCTCGGCGGCGCCGGGCGGCGGCCCGTAGTTGTTGGCCAGGTCGAAGTGCGTCACGCCGAGGTCGAACGCGCGGCGCAGGATCGCGCGCTGCCCCTCCAGCGGGTTGGCATCGCCGAAGTTGTGCCACAGGCCCAGCGAAACGGCCGGCAGCCGCAGCCCGGACCGCCCGCTGCGGCGGTAGGGCATCACGTCGTCGTAGCGGCTCTCGGAGGCGGCGTAGGTCACGGTTCTCCCTCGGGGGATACGGGTCCGCGTCTGCGAACCGCCGCATCCTGGCACAGGCGTTATGACGTCACAACCGGAAATTGTCCGGGCGGCCGCGCCGGCCGCCCGGACCGTTCTTTCGCAGGTCAGACCAGCGGCGCCTCGATCGTGACGAACGAGTGCGGCGGCAGCGACACCCGCAAGCCGTTCGCGACCGGCTCGACGCCCGTGAAGGGGCGCGGCGCGACCGTGTCGGGGGCGTCGCCCGTGTTGTGGGCGTTCGTCCGGTCGGCCGTCAGGACGCGGGCGGTCGGCTCGCCGATGGACCGGCCCCGCAGGTCCAGCGTCAGCGTGGCCGGGTCCTCGGCATCCAGGTTGGTCAGCGAGATCAGCACGGTGTCGTCCCGGACGCTGGCCGACGCGGACAGCGTGCGCAGCTCCGTGTCGCCCACGGTGCGGCGCGCGCCCTCGGCGCGCAGGTGGACGGCGAGCGACGCCGCGTCCTGGTGCCGCTTGTTCATCTCGAAGACGTGATAGGTCGGGGTCAGGATCAGTCGTTCCTGCTCATCCGTGAGCACCATCGCCTGGAGAACGTTCACGGTCTGGGCGATGTTCGCCATGAACAGCCGGTCGGCGTGCTTGTGGAAGATATCGAAGTGCAGGCTGGCCACCAGCGCGTCGCGCAGCGCGTTCTGCTGGTGCAGGAAGCCGGGGTTGGTGCCGGGCTCGACATTCCACCAGGTGCCCCACTCGTCCAGGACGAGGCCGACCTTCTTCTCCGGGTCGTAGCAGTCCATCACGGCGGAGTGGCCGCTGATCAGCCGGTCCACGCGCTGGGCGCTGACCAGGGTGCGGTAGTAGTCCTCGGTGCTGAACTCGGTCGCGCTGCCCTTGTCCTCCCAGGTGCCGGCGATCGTGTAGTAGTGGAAGGACACGCCCTGGAAGAAGTTCTTCGGGGTGGCCTCGCAGCCGAAGCAACTGATCTGCTTCATCAGCGTCTCGGTCCACGCGTAGTCCCCGTCGGCGGCGCCCGCCGCGATGCGGTACAGCTTGTTGTCCCCGTGATCGCGGCAGTAAGTGGCGTACTGCCGGGCCAGATCGGCATAGTGCTCGGCGCGCATGTTGCCGCCGCAGCCCCAGGTCTCGTTGCCCAGCCCCCAGAACGGCACTCGCCACGGCTCCTCGCGGCCGTTCTCCTTGCGCTGCCGCACCATCGGGCTGTCCCCGGACCGGGTCAGGTACTCGACCCACTCGCTCATTTCCTGAACGGTTCCGCTGCCGACGTTTCCGCTGATGTACGGGTCGGCGCCCAGCAGTTCGCACAGGGCCATGAACTCGTGCGTGCCGAAGTGGTTGTTCTCCTCGACATTGCCCCAGTGGGTGTTGACCATGCGCGGGCGCCGCTCGCGCGGGCCGATCCCGTCCTTCCAGTGGTACTCGTCGGCGAAACAGCCGCCGGGCCAGCGCAGGTTGGGAATGTCCAGCGCGCGCAGCGCCTCGACGATGTCCAGGCGTATCCCGCCCTCGTTGGGCACCGGCGAGTCCTCGCCGACCCAGAAGCCGCCATAGATGCAGCGCCCCAGGTGCTCGGCGAAATGACCGTAGAGATGGCGGCTGATGGTCGGCCCCTCGATATCGAGGTTGATGACCGCGGTGCCGAGCTGTTCCGGCATGGTGATGATCTCTCCTTGTGTATGGAAGGGGTTACCGGCTGCCGCCGGAAATCCGGTGGAACGGAATGCGTCGGCACCACCGGTGGATAATCGGCCCATGGTGACGATGAGCGAGGTCGCGAAGGCCGCCGGGGTTTCGGTGATGACCGTGTCCAACGTCATCAACGGCCACCGCTATGTGAGCGACGCCACCCGGGACCGCGTGCTGGCGGCCGTCGACCGCCTCGGCTACCGGGTCAACGTCGCCGCCCGCAGCCTGCGGTCCGGCAGCACCGGCATCATCGGCCTGGCCGTGCCCGACATCGACACGCCCTACTTCGGGCAGCTCGCGTCGCTCCTGATCGAGCGCGCCGCCCGGCTCGGCTACCAGGTCGTCGTCGAACAGACCGGCGCCACCCGGGAGAACGAGCTCGGCGCCCTGGCGCACTCGCGGGTGCGCCGCTACGACGGGCTGATCCTGAGCACCGTCGAGCTCGGCGACGAGGACGCCGACCAGCTCCGCTCCGACCTCCCCGTGGTGGCCCTCGGGGAACGCCTCAGCGGCGGGCACGCCGTCGACCACGTGGCGATGGCCAACGTCGAGGGCGCCCGGGACGCCACCCGCCACCTCATCGAGCGCGGCTGCCGCCGCATCGCCGCCTTCGGCGCCCAGCCGGGCCCCGAGGTGAACGCCAACAGCCTGCGCACGGCCGGCTACCACGAGGCACTGACAGACGCCGGGCTGGACCCGAGCCCCGAGCTGGCGGTGCCCTGCGCGTTCTCCATGGCCGGCGGCGCCGCGGCGGCCCGTTCGCTGCTGGCGGGGGGCATCCCGTTCGACGGCGCGGTCTGCTTCACGGACACCGTGGCGATCGGCGCGCTGCGCGCGCTCGCCGACCACGGGGTCGCGGTCCCGGACGAGGTCAAGGTCATCGGATTCGACGACGTGGAGCAGGGCCGGTACACGGTGCCGTCGCTCTCCACGATCGCCCCCGGCCACTCCGAGATGGTGGACGCGGCGCTGCGCATGCTCGGCGACCGCATCGCCGGACGCCGGGGCGAGGACGAGCACGAGATGTTCACCGGCCCGCACCAACTGGTGATCCGGCAGTCCACGGGCGGCCCCTGACCAGCCAGGACACCACCGCCCCCCGCGTTCGCCCACCGGTCCTCACCGCTCCCTCACCGGCTACTCTTGTATCGATAAAAGAACGTCGCACCAGCCCCCCGGCGCTGTCAATATCCCTGCGGACCCGACCGCCGACCCCCCTCGAACAATGCGATTCGGCGGGCCCCCGCACCGTGATACGCTGCTTCAGCGACAACGGCCCGGGTCAAGGCGCCGAAGGTTCGCACAAGCCAGGTCCTGTGGAGCAGTTTGGAGTGCTCGCCACCCTGTCAAGGTGGAGGCCGCGGGTTCAAATCCCGTCAGGACCGCTCTGGCTGGGTAGCTCAGTTGGTACGAGCGTCCGCCTGAAAAGCGGAAGGTCGCCGGTTCGACCCCGGCCCCAGCCACCTTCTTTCGAAGCAGTGACGGCAAGCCCCGGCGGAATCGTTCCCGTGCGGGGCTCTTCTGCGTCTCCGCGCCGTCTCTCACCGGCCGCCGGGGTGGCGGTGGCGCCAGATCGCGAAGACCGTGCAGGACAGGGCGGCCCAGCCGATCAGCACCACATAGGGCTGGGCGTGCGGATGGCCGGGGAAGTAGATGGCCGTGTGCTGGGCGTTCACCGAGGCGCCCGGCGGCAGCCAGCGGCCGATCGCGCCCAGCAGCGACGGGAGCAGCGGCCAGGACACCGCGCCGCCCGAGGACGGGTTGCCGAGCATCACCATCAGGCCCCAGGTCGGCAGGATCGCCCAACGTCCGACCAGGGTGTTGAACATGGTGAAGATCATCCCCGAGGCGAACATCGTCAGCGACAGAATCGTCCACGACGCCAGGAACGGCAGCCGCACCGCGTCCAGCACCCAGCCCACCACCAGCACGATGGCCAGGCCGCCCAGCAGCGCGTAGGCCGCGGTGGCCAGCGTCCGTTCCAGCGGGTTCAGGGCGGCGGCCTGGGCGCTCAACTGGACGGCGCCGAGGAAGCCGATGATCACGGCGGCGATGGAGATGTAGAACAGGGCCAGCCCCCGGGGGTCGCCGGGGTGGAGCGGCTTGAGGTCGGTGATCCGCAGATCGGTTCCGGCGGCGCGGGCGGCGGCGCGCGCGTCGCCGGTGAGCAGTTCGGCGACGGAGGCGCCGGCGGCGCTGGCGATGTCGAGCTCCGCGGCGCCGTTCCGGGTGCGCAGGATCGCGAACACCCGCTGCGCCTCCACGGCGTCCACAGCCTGTGGATAGTCCGGGTAATGGCGCGTATCGAGGGAGGCGGACAGCCGCCCGCGCAGCGCGTGGAGGAACGCCTCGTCGGGGGTGCCCACGACGGCGACAGGCAGATGGCGCGGCGTCGGCTTCGCCATCGCGTACGTGTAGGAGCCGGCGAAGAAGCCGGCCGCGGCGGCGGCGATCAGCACGATCACGGCGGCGGGCAGATAGGGGGACCGCCGGAAGGCCCGCCAGTGTCCACTCACTCGCCCACCATATGTGGACATAACACGCACAACACGCCCAGCCGGATAACGGCTCGCCGCCCCCGGTGGTGAGGTGAGACGCTTGGGTGCGTATGTCTACACACCCCTCCCCTGTATCGGACCTCGCCGAGCGCCTGCCCGGCTTGATGCTGCGCGACCAGCGGCGGCTCGGCCGGCGCCTCGACGGGGCCCGCCGCATCCGCAAGCCGGCCACGCAGTCCGCCGTGCTCGCGGAGATCGCCGAGGCCATCGAGGCCGCCGAGCTCCGCGTCGAGGCGCGCCGGTCCGTGGTGCCCAGGATCACGTATCCCGAGCAGTTGCCGGTCAGCCAGAAGAAGGACGCGATCCTGGAGGCGATACGCGATCACCAAGTGGTGATCGTCGCCGGGGAGACGGGCTCGGGCAAGACGACCCAGATCCCCAAGATCTGTCTGGAGCTGGGGCGCGGGGTGCGGGGCCTGATCGGCCACACCCAGCCGCGCCGGATCGCGGCGCGCACGGTGGCCCAGCGGGTGGCGGACGAACTGGGCGGCCCGCTCGGCGGCGTGGTCGGCTACAAGGTGCGCTTCACCGACCAGGCCGGGGACGACACCCTGGTCAAGCTGATGACGGACGGCATCCTGCTGGCGGAGATCCAGCACGACCGGGAGCTGCGCCAGTACGACACGATCATCATCGACGAGGCGCACGAGCGCAGCCTCAACATCGACTTCCTGCTGGGCTATCTCGCCCAGTTGCTGCCCCGCCGCCCGGACCTGAAGGTCGTCATCACCTCGGCGACCATCGACCCGGAGCGTTTCGCCCGCCACTTCCGGGACGGGCAGGGGCGGCCCGCCCCGATCATCGAGGTCTCCGGCCGCACCTACCCGGTGGAGGTGCGTTACCGGCCGCTGCTGGAGGAGGACGGCGAGGCGCCGGACCGGGACCAGATCACGGCGATCTGCGACGCGGTGGACGAGCTCCAGGCCGAGGGGCCGGGCGACATCCTGGTGTTCCTCTCCGGCGAGCGCGAGATCCGGGACACGGCGGACGCGCTGGAGAAGCGGAAGCTGCGGATGACGGAGGTGCTGCCGCTGTACGCGCGGCTGTCGCACGCCGAGCAGCAGCGGGTGTTCCAGGCGCATCCGGGCCGCCGGGTGGTCCTGGCGACGAACGTGGCCGAGACGTCGCTGACCGTTCCCGGCATCAAGTACGTGATCGATCCGGGCACGGCCCGCATCTCCCGATACAGCCACCGCACGAAGGTGCAGCGGCTGCCGATCGAGCCGGTGTCGCAGGCCAGCGCAAACCAGCGCAAGGGCCGCTGCGGCCGCACCAGCGACGGCATCTGCGTCCGGCTGTACTCGGAGGAGGACTTCCTCTCCCGGCCGGAGTTCACGGACGCGGAGATCCTGCGCACCAACCTGGCGTCGGTCATCCTCCAGATGAACGCGGCGGGGCTGGGCGAGATCGAGCGCTTTCCGTTCATCGACGCGCCGGACCACCGGTCGATCAAGGCGGGCGTGCAGTTGCTGGAGGAGCTGGGCGCGCTGGCCGGGGCGCGGCTGACCGACATGGGCCGCAAGCTGGCGCAGCTTCCGGTGGACCCGCGGCTGGCGCGGATGATCATGGAGGCCGACCGCAACGGCTGTGCCCGCGAGGTGATGGTGATCGCCGCGGCGCTGTCGATCCAGGACCCGCGCGAACGGCCCTCGGACAAGCAGCAGCAGGCGGACGCCAAGCACGCGCGGTTCCGGGAGGGGCCGGCCGAGGAGTCGGACTTCCTGGCGTTCCTGGCCCTGTGGACCTATGTGCGCGAGCAGCAACGGGCGCTGTCGTCCTCGGCGTTCCGGCGCATGTGCAAGACGGAGTTCCTCAACTACCTGCGGATACGCGAGTGGCAGGACATCTATGCCCAGCTCCGCTCGGTGGCGCGTTCGCTGGGCATCGAGCTGTCCGACCAGAAGGCGGATCCGACGCGGATCCATCAGTCGCTGCTGGCCGGGCTGTTGTCGCACATCGGGCTGAAGGACACCGAGAAGCACGAGTATCTGGGCGCGCGGGGCGCGAAGTTCGCGATCTTCCCGGGCTCGGCGCTGTTCAAGAAGCCGCCGCGCTGGGTGATGTCGGCGGAGCTGGTGGAGACGTCGCGGCTGTGGGCGCGGGTCAACGGGCGGATCGAGCCGGAGTGGATCGAGCCGCTGGCCGGGCATCTGGTGAAGCGCACCTACAGCGAGCCGCACTGGGAGCAGAAGCAGGCGGCGGTGATGGCGTACGAGCGGGTGACGCTCTACGGAGTGCCAATCGTGGCCCAGCGCAAGGTGAATTATGGCCGGATCGATGCGGAGACCTCGCGGGATCTCTTCATCCGGCACGCGCTCGTCGAGGGCGACTGGCGCACCCGGCACCAGTTCTTCCACGACAACAGGAAGCTGCTGGCCGAGGTCGAGGAGCTGGAGCACCGGGCCCGGCGGCGCGACATCCTGGTGGACGACGAGACGCTGTACGACTTCTACGACCAGCGCGTTCCGGAACACATCGTGTCCGGCGCCCACTTCGACTCCTGGTGGAAGAAGAAGCGCCAGGAGGAGCCGGACCTGCTCAACTTCGAGAAGTCCATGCTCATCAACGAGCAGGCGGAGGGCGTCACCAAGGCCGACTACCCGGACACCTGGGGTCAGGGGCGGCTGTCGTTCCCGGTCACGTACCAGTTCGAGCCGGGGGCGGACGCGGACGGCGTGACGGTGCACGTGCCGCTCCAGGTGCTGAACCAGGTCACGGCGGACGGGTTCGACTGGCAGATCCCGGGGCTGCGCGAGCAGTTGGTGACCGAGCTGATCCGGGCCCTGCCCAAGCCCGTGCGGCGGCACTGCGTTCCCGCGCCGAACTTCGCGCGGCGCTTCCTGGCCGAGACGCCGGAGCCGACGTCCGAGCCGCTGCGGGTGGCGCTGGCGCGCGGCCTGACGCGGATGACGGGCATCCGGGTGGCCGCGGAGGACTTCGACATGGAGCGGATCCCCGGGCATCTGCGGATCACGTTCCGGGTGGTGGACGAGCGCCGGCGGAAGCTGTCCGGGGACGCGGAGGACAAGGACCTGGAGGCGCTGCGGCAGCGGCTGCGGCCGAAGGCCCGGGAGGCGCTGGACCGGGCGTTCACCGCCACGGCCTCCGGGCTGACGGCGTGGACGATCGGAACGCTGCCACGCACGTTCGAGACGCGGCGCGGCGGGCAGCCGGTGAAGGCGTACCCGGCGCTGGTGGACGAGGGCACATCGGTCGCGGTGCGGCTGTTCGACAGCGAGGCGGAGCAGCGGGCGGCGATACGGCTGGGCACCCGGCGGCTGATCCTGCTCAACTTGCCGTCGGATCCCGGGAAGTTCGCTCAGCGGCAACTCGACAACGCGGCGAAGCTGACGCTGGCGAGCACCCCGCACGGCAGCGTGCCGGCGCTGCTGGAGGACTGTGTGACCGCGGCGGCCGACCAGTTGATCGCGGCGCACGGCGGGCCCGTGTGGGACCAGGAGGGCTTCACCAAGCTGTTCGACGCGGTGCGGACGGACATCGTCGATCTGACGCTGCGGATCGTGCGGCAGGTGCGGGAGGTGCTGACCGCCTGGCAGGCGTGCGAACGGCGGCTGGCGACGGTCACCAGCCCGGTGCTGCGCCCGGCGCGCGAGGACGTGCGCGCCCAGCTCGACGCGCTCGTGGGTCCGGGCTTCGTCACCGCGCACGGCGCGCGGCGGCTGCCCGATCTGCTGCGCTATCTGACGGCGGCGGACCGACGGTTGCAGCAGCTTCCGCATCAAGTGGAGAAGGACCGCGCCCGGATGGCGAAGATCCACGAGATGCGGGACGAGTACGCGTGGCTGCTGGAGCAGTTCCCGCCCGGCCGGCCGGTGCCGCCGGGGGCCGGGGAGATCCGCTGGCTGATCGAGGAGCTGCGGGTGAGCTACTTCGCCCACGCGCTGGGCACGTCCCAACCGGTCTCCGACAAGCGGATTCTCAAGGCCATCGACGCGCTGGTGCCCTAGGTGAACAGGGGGTTGGCGGATTGGCCTGGTGGGCGGGCGCTGGGGTAGAGTCTCGCTCGCACACTTGGTCCTGTGGAGCAGTTTGGAGTGCTCGCCACCCTGTCAAGGTGGAGGCCGCGGGTTCAAATCCCGTCAGGACCGCGCTCCGTCAGCCCGGATCCCCCACAAGGGGATCCGGGCTTTCCTGTGTGGGTAGGAAGAGAGTGACCTTGCCCACTACCGCAAGATCATCGGGGCAGGCAAGGCACGGGAGGTGTGACGGGAGTCACGGAACTTGATAGCGCGCTGAGCTCGTTCGACCCCGTAGAGACACCCGCCAATTTAATATGTGCAATTGCACGGGCCCCCGGACCGCGTTCGGGACACAAAGAGATCGCGCCGGACCCGGCGGAGTCCGACGCGATCTGAAGCCAAGCGGGCCGGGGTGGGGGCCCCGGAGCCTGGATTGTCGTGCGATTGTGCTGCGTTGCTCAGGCCTCGCCACGCTGCTGCGGGATGCCCGCGAGCAGTGCGCGCACCTCCGCTTCACGGTAGCGGCGGTGCCCACCGAGCGTGCGGATAGACGTGAGCTTGCCCGCCTTTGCCCAGCGTGTGACCGTTTTCGGGTCAACGCGGAACATCGTGGCAACCTCAGCCGGGGTCAGCAGCGGCTCGGCATCAGGGGTGCGAGCGGTCATGAGCGGCCTCCTCGGGAGAACCGAACCATCACGGTTCTTTCCTCTAAATTCTGCACCTTGACCCGCGTTGCCCGAAATGGCAGACGGGGGTCGAGTCGGTTATAGGACGAACGGCTTGTCCTCGGCACTACAACTACACCATCCGTCCAGCCGGGTCGGCCAAACCGATGGAATTGCCCTCTCAGGTGTTCAACCTCGGCGGAAGCCGACTGGACCATGCCATAGCGGACAGTCACGCGACCGTAACGATCCGTCACTCCGTGATGACTCGTCATCAGCCCCGCCAAGCAGCGCAATACCGATCTATCCCCCCTTGGCCGGACGGATAGAAGGAGCCCCTCCGAGCTCCTTGTCCTATTTTGACACGAGGAGACTACTTCTTGGCAAGAGTTCCTTACAGTGCCATCCATCACGCTTGGGGCTTTAGTCCCTTGATCAGTTGGCGAACTGGCGCTCCCTGATCGACATCCAGCGGTCGGTCAGCTCCTCGTAGAGCCTGCCCGCCCGCTCGACGTCGCCCGCGGCGAGCGCCGCGAGACCCTCGGTCACCTCGGCCACCGAGCGATCTTCCGCCAACTGGTCTTCCGGAATCGTATAGATCAATCCCCCGTAGTCCAGTTCGACAAGTGAGCGGGGGTGGAATTCCTCCAGCCACCGCCCCACGTCCGTCAGCGCCTCCCCCAGCGGCCCGTGCGGCATCGCCTCCCGGACCGCGCGCAGCCCCCGGGCCACCCGGCGCCGCGCCTGGACCATCGGCGCCCGGTAGATCAGGCTGGGCCCCGCGTCCCCGGCCGGCCCGTCCCCGGCCTTGCGCAGGATCCGTTCCTCGTCCGAGAAGAGCGCGAACCATCTCACCGGCACATGCCACAGCGCCGAACGGATCCAGGGCCGGGCGTCCGGATTCCGCTCCCGCCACGCGGCGTACTCGTCCGCCGCCCGCCGCCGCACCCCCGGCGGCAGCGCCGCGTCCAGCACCGACTCCGGCATCAGCCAGTGCCCCACCTCCGCCAGCGCCTGCCACGAGCGCAGCCGCGTCCGCCAGGGACACACGCACAGCACGCCGTCCACCCAGGCCACGAACGCGTCCGCGCTCTCCCGGGCGGGGGCCACCCGCGGCGGCACGGACAGCAGCCCCGCCAGCGCCCCGGCCACCTCGTCCTGCGCGGTGGGCAGCCGCTCGCGCCGGGCGTACTCGGCCCAGTGCGCACGCTCCGGCTCCGGGAATGCCGCGAGCGGCTCGTACACCCGCAGATACGCCGCGTACGGCACTTTCGGCACTCGACCCTCCCACTCCCGGACCACCCCGGACGCCGGCACCGGCGGTGCCACGCCCGATCGTCTCAGGGTGCCGAACCCGCGGCACCCCACCGCCCGCAATCGCCGTAGTCTCATCCCAACAATGCCCTCCCAACCCCACGGGGAGCATCCGCATCGACGTACAGGAGTCACCACCGTGACTGACGTGGGTCCCGTAGTCAGCGTCGATCACGCCGGCGAACCGGGCGTGCTCGACACCCTCTTCCGCTCCGAGCAGGGCGGCCATGAGCAGGTCGTGCTCTGCCAGGACCGGGCCACCGGCCTCAAGGCCGTGATCGCCGTCCACTCCACCGCCCTGGGCCCCGCCCTGGGCGGCACCCGTTTCCACCCCTACGCCGACGAGGCCCGGCCCGAGGAAGCCGCCCTGCGCGACGCCCTCGGCCTCGCCCGGGGCATGAGCTACAAGAACGCGCTGGCCGGCCTGGAACACGGCGGCGGCAAGGCCGTGATCATCGGCGATCCCGATCTGATCAAGACCGAGGAACTGCTGCTCGCCTACGGCCGGTTCGTGGCCGCGCTCGGCGGGCGCTATGTCACCGCCTGTGACGTGGGCACCTACGTCGCGGACATGGACGTGATCGCCCGCGCCTGCCGGTGGACCACCGGCCGCTCCCCCGAGCACGGCGGAGCCGGGGACTCCTCGGTGCTCACCGCCTTCGGCGTCTTCCAGGGCATGCGCGCCTCGGCCGCGCACCGCTGGGGCTCCCCCGACCTGGCGGGCCGCACGGTCGGCGTGGCCGGCGTCGGCAAGGTCGGCCACCTGCTGGTGGACCACCTGGTGGCGGCCGGCGCCCGCGTCGTGATCACCGACGTCCGCCCCGACGCCGTACGCCGCGTCCTGGCCGCCCACCCCGCGGTGACGGCGGTGGCGGACACCCGGGAGCTGATCACCACCGCCGGGCTGGACGTCTACGCCCCCTGCGCGCTGGGCGGCGCGCTGAACGACACCACCGTGCCGCTGCTCACCGCGGGCGTGGTCTGCGGGGCCGCCAACAACCAGCTCGCCCACCCCGGCGTGGAGAAGGACCTGGCCGACCGTGGCGTCCTCTACGCCCCGGACTACGTGGTGAACTCGGGCGGCGTGATCCAGGTCGCCGACGAGCTGAACGGTTTCGACTTCGCACGTGCGAAGGCAAAGGCGGCGGGGATCTACGACACCACGCGGCAGATCTTCGAGCGGGCGGACACCGAGGGAGTGCCCCCGGCGGTCGCCGCGGACCGGATCGCGGAGCACCGGATGGCGCAGGCGGCGGGCGCTGAACGCGCGTTTACGTAAGACATGTCACCCCCCTCGGGCGAGTCGCGCGGCGAAAGAAGGTAAAATCGCCGTTGACCAGCAAAGAGAGGTCCATCGGGTGGCGTGCGCGCGCCCCGGTCCTGCGGACGGCGTACCGTAGGCTCGCGGAAGCAGGTACGGTTGAAGGCCGATGGATCGGGCTCTCGTCCGAGGGCTCGCTCTCAATCATGAACGGATGTCAACACTCCGGGGCCGTTGCGCCCCGTCGTTGAGGGGGTCGAGCCAATGGGGCGCGGCCGGGCCAAGGCCAAGCAGACGAAGGTCGCCCGCCAGCTGAAGTACAACAGCGGCCGGACGGACCTTTCTCGCCTGGCCGAAGAGCTGGGTGCATCACCGACGCCGGACCAGCCGCCGAACGGCGAGCGGTTCGAAGACGACGATGATCTGGACGACGACCTGTACGCACGGTACGCGGAGATGTACAACGACGAGGAGGACGACGATGACGGAGAGCCGTCGTCCGACGCCTCCTCGAAACGGCGCGGCGCCTGACACGCATCTCTGACAGACGAGACAGACTCCGACCCGGTCCGGCTTCGCCGGACCGGGTTCAGTCCTGGGTGGGCCCGCACGGACGCCTCAGGCCGCATAGTCTCCGGTGAGGCCGGCGCCGCCGCCCGGCAGTCCGGGCCCGGCCTCGGCGATCTCGCCCGCCACCCAGGCGGGCAGATTCCGCTCGGCCAGCAGGGCCAGCGCCGGCGCCACGGAGTCCTGGGGCACGACGGCGACCATGCCGACCCCCATGTTGAGCGTCCGCTCCAGCTCCTCGCGCTCCACGCGTCCCACGCTCCCCACGGCGTCGAAGACCGGCGGCGGGGTCCAGCTCTCGCGCCGCACCCGGGCGTGCAGGCCGTCGGGGACGACCCGGGCCAGGTTGCCGGCCAGGCCGCCGCCCGTGACGTGCGCGAAGGCGTGCACCTCGACGGCCTCGGCGAGCGCCAGGCAGTCCAGGGAGTAGATGCGGGTGGGGTGGAGCAGCTCCTCGCCCAGCGTCCGGCCGAAGTCGGCCACGTCCCGGTCCAGCGCCCAGCCGGCCCGGTCGAAGAACACGTGGCGCACCAGTGAGTACCCATTGGAGTGAAGGCCCGAGGCGGCCATCGCGAGGACCGCGTCGCCGGGCCGGACGCGGTCGGCGCCCAGCACCCGGTCGGCCTCGACCACCCCGGTGGCGGCACCGGCCACGTCGTACTCGTCGGGCTCCAGCAGCCCGGGGTGCTCGGCGGTCTCGCCGCCGACCAGCGCGCAGCCGGCCAGCACACAGCCCTCGGCGATGCCCTTGACGATCGCGGCGACCCGTTCGGGATAGACCTTGCCTGCGCAAATGTAATCGGTCATGAACAGCGGCTCGGCGCCGCAGACCACGAGGTCGTCCACGACCATGGCCACCAGGTCCTGGCCGATGGTGTCGTGGACGTCCATCCGCTGGGCGATGGCGACCTTGGTGCCGACGCCGTCGGTGGCCGAGGCGAGCAGCGGGCGGCGGTAACGGGTGAGGGCGGAGGCGTCGAAGAGCCCGGCGAAGCCGCCGAGGCCGCCCACGCTCTCCGGCCGCTGGGCCTTGGCGACCCATTCCTTCATCAGCGTCACGGCGGTCTCGCCCGCCTCGATGTCGACGCCCGCCGCCGCGTAGCTGGCGCCGGGCGGCGTGTTCTCGGTCATGGGGAATCTCTCGCGTCGGTGTTACGGGCGGCGCAGCGCGTCGGCCGCGCCCGGGCCGGTCGTCAGCAGGGCCCGGGGGGACTCCCCCTCCGGCCGCTGCTCCAGCACGTCCTTGCCGAGGACCGCCGGGTCCGGCAGCTCCATCGGGTACACGCCGTCGAAGCAGGCGCGGCAGAGCTTGGTCTTCGGCAGCGTGGTGGCCTCGATCATCGAGTCCAGGGAGATGTAGGCCAGCGAGTCGGCGCCGAGGGAGGTGCCTATCTCCGCCACGGACAGGCCGTTGGCGATGAGCTCGGCGCGGGTGGCGAAATCTATGCCGAAGAAGCAGGGCCACTTGATGGGCGGCGAGCTGATCCTGACGTGCACCTCGGCGGCGCCCGCCTCGCGGAGCATGCGGACCAGGGCGCGCTGGGTGTTGCCCCGGACGATGGAGTCGTCGACGACGACCAGGCGCTTGCCCCGGATGACTTCCTTGAGCGGATTGAGCTTGAGCCGGATGCCGAGCTGCCGGATGGTCTGGCTGGGCTGGATGAACGTCCGGCCCACATAGGCGTTCTTCACCAGGCCGGAGCCGTAGGGGATGCCGCTGGCCTCCGCGTATCCGATGGCGGCCGGCGTCCCGGACTCCGGCGTGGGTATCACCAGATCGGCCTCGACCGGAGCCTCGGCCGCCAGCCGGCGGCCCATCTCCACCCGCGAGAGGTAAACGTTCCGCCCGGAGATGTCCGTGTCCGGCCGGGCCAGATAGACGTACTCGAAGACACAGGTCCGCTGCTTTGCTTCGGCGAACCGTGTGGAGCGCAGCCCGGCCTCGTCCACCGCGATCATCTCGCCGGGCTCGATCTCGCGGACGAGCGAGGCGCCGACGATGTCCAGGGCGGCGGTCTCGGAGGCGACCACCCAGCCGCGCTCCAGCCGGCCGAGGACCAGCGGGCGGATGCCCTGCGGGTCGCGGGCCGCGTAGAGCGTGCCCTCGTCCATGAACACGAAGCTGAACGCGCCCCGCACCCGGGGCAGCACCAGGGGCGCGGCCTCCTCGACGGTCAGCGGGGTGCCGTCGTCGCCGCGCTGCCCGGCGAGCAGCGCGGTGACCAGGTCGGTGTCGTTGGTCGCGGCGACGCGGTGGCGCGGGCCCCGGCCGCCGGGCAGGGTGGCGACGAGCTCGGCGAGCTCGGCGGTGTTGACCAGGTTCCCGTTGTGGCCGAGGGCGATCGAGCCGTGGCCGGTGGCGCGGAAGGTCGGCTGGGCGTTCTCCCAGGTGGACGCGCCGGTCGTCGAGTACCGGGCGTGGCCCACGGCGATATGGCCGCGCAGGGAGCCGAGAGAGGTTTCGTCGAAGACCTGGGAGACCAGGCCCATGTCCTTGAAGACCAGGATCTTCGAGCCGTCGCTCACAGCGATGCCCGCGGACTCCTGTCCGCGGTGCTGGAGTGCGTAGAGCCCGAAGAAGGTGAGCCTCGCGACCTCCTCGCCCGGGGCCCAGACACCGAAGACGCCGCACGCGTCCTTCGGGCCCTGCTCACCGGGGTCAAGGTCGTGGCTGAGTCGTCCGTCACCACGTGGCACGACACCGAGTCTAGGCCAGGTCCCCGGGGCGGAGAGAACCCCTGATGGTGAGACATGCCCCATACCGACCGGATGCGGTCAGCCGAGCACGGGCAGTTCCGCCGCGAGGGCGCCGACCCGCTCGCCGCTCGCCCGCAGCCGCCCGGTGGCCGTGACCGCCGCCCAGGTGGTGCGCCCGGTGGCCAGCCGCAGCCAGGTGACCGGGTCGGTCTCCACCACGTTGGGCGGGGTGCCGCGGGTGTGCCGCGGCCCGGGCAGGCACTGCACGGCGGCGAACGGCGGGACGCGCACCTCGGTGGAGGCGCCGGGCGCCTTGGCGGCGAGGGCGTCGGCCAGCACCCGGACCGTGGTGGCCAGGGCGTGCCGGTCCATCCGCACCGGGCGGCCGGTGGCGCGCGTCAGGTCGTCGCTGTGCACGGTCAGCTCGACGACGCGGGTCACCGTGAAGTCCAGCGCCCGCATCGCGCCGAACCGGTGCGGCAGCAGCACGTCCTCCCGGACCGCCGTCTCCAGCACCGCCTCCAGCTCCTCGGCGGCGGCGTCGATCGCGGCCACCGGGTCGGGCATGGCCGCGGCGTCCGCCCGGGTCCTCTCGTCCAGGTCGCCGGCGACGCCGGCGGTGGACACCGCCCAGTCGTTCAGGTCGACCGCCGCGCGGGTCACGGGCGGCGCCGGCTCGGCCAGCAGCCGCGGCAACGCGTCCATCTGGCCCGCGACATGGGCCAGCAGCGTGTGCACGTCCCAGCCCGGCAGCCCGGACGCCGCCGTTCGCTGGTCCTCCGTCAGCTCCCGCGCGGCCAGCCGTACGAACTCCACCTGCGCGAGGAGCGCGTCGCGGACCCGGTCGGGGTGGTGGGCGCGGGGCTTGCGCCGGACGGCAGACATAGCACGGAGCTTACGACGATCGACGGCCGGGGGCAGGAGCCCGGGGGGCACCGGCGCGCGGGCCGCCGGGCGGGACGGCTGAATGGGTCGGGCCGCGCCGGGTACTCCGGCGGCATGGCTGGAATCCGACTACAGAGCAGCGCATTCAACGATCACGCGCCCATCCCCGGGCGCTACGCCAAGGACGGCGACAACGTCTCGCCACCGCTGAGCTGGTCGCGTCCCCCGAGCGGCACGCGGGAGCTGGTGCTGCTGTGCGAGGACCCGGACGCGCCGTCGGGCACGTTCGTGCACTGGCTGGTCACGGACATCGATCCGAACAGTGACGGCGTGGACACGGGCAGGCCGCCGCCCGGCGGCAACCCGCACACCAACGGCTTCGGCGACCGGGGCTGGGACGGACCGCAGCCCCCGGTGGGCGACCCGGCGCACCGGTACTTCTTCCACCTGTACGCGCTCCCCGAGCACGTTCCCGTCCCGGAGGGCGCCTCGGCGGCGGAGGTGCACCGGCTGCTGGACCGCCGGCAGCTCGCCAGCGGCACCCTGATGGGGCTGCACCAGCGTTGAGGAGGTGGTGCCGCATGGCGCCGACCGATGTGAACGAGATCCTGCACGCCGTGAAGGACGTGGACTTCCCCGCCGACCGGGACGAGCTGGTCCAGGAGGCGAAGCGGGCCGGGGCCTCCGAGCCCGCGGTGAAGGCCCTGCGCGGCATCCCGCCGGAGAGCTACGCCAACCGCGCCGAGGTGGCGCGTTCCGTGCGGCTGCCCGCGGACGCCGACATGGACCTCAGCCCGGCACAGCGCGCCCAGCAGGCCCGCAAGGGCGGCCGGCGCGGACAGGCGGAGCGGCTGCGGGACGTGCGCAAGCCCCCCGTCGACGAGGAACTCGACCGATAGGAGACGTCGCATGACGAGCAAGAAGATGGAGGGCAACGTCGAGCAGCGGCGGCGCGCCGCGCTGGACGCGGAACGCGCCGGCGAGCGCCCCAGCGCGCGCGGCGCCACCACCGGCGCCTCCAAGCAGCGCACGCACCGGCCGTCCCGCTCCTCGCTCACCCACGAGGAGAAGACCGACCCGATCCACCGCGGCAAGCAGCGCCGGGAGGCCGAGGAGCGGGCCGAGGCCCGCGGGCAGCCCCCGCCGGCGCCGCCGACGGAGCCGAAGTTCCCCGGGCGCGGCAGGCCCGGTTACGGACCCGAGCACGAGCGGGTCTTCGAGGCGCTCGGCGTCGCGGAGCGGCGGCACGGCGGCGAGGGGGTGTACGCCACCGAGATCGCGCGCACGGCCAAGCTGCCCGACGAGCAGACCCGCCTGCTGCTGCGCGACCTGGTGGCCGTGCACGGCCTCGTCACCGAGCTCCAGGGCACGGACAGCCCGGACCTGGGCGCGCGGTACGAGACCAAGCCGCGGCGTTGAGCCGCTGTGCCCGTTAACCGAAGAGTCCCGGGAGCGTCCGCTCATGGGCCTCGCGGAGCTCGGCGAGCGGGATCGTGAACTGGCCCTGGAGTTCGATCGCTTCGCCGTCCACCACGCCGACGCGGGCGGCCGGCAGGCCGCGCGCCGCGCACATGTCCGTGAAGCGGACCTCCTCGCTGCGCGGCACCGCGACGATCGCGCGGCCGGCCGACTCGGAGAAGAGGAACGTGAACGGGCTCAGGCCGTCGGGAACGACCAGCCGCGCGCCCGTCCCGCCCCGCAGGCACGACTCGGCCACGGCCTGGATCAGGCCGCCGTCGGACAGGTCGTGGGCCGCGTCGATCATGCCGTCCCGGGAGGCGGCGATCAGGATCTCGGCCAGCAGCCGCTCCCGCTCCAGGTCGACCCGGGGCGGCAGCCCGCCGAGGTGGCCGTGGATCACCTGCGACCAGGCCGAGCCGCCGAACTCCTCGGCGGTGTCGCCCAGCAGGTAGATCAACTGCCCCTCGGTGCGGAACGCGATCGGCGTGCGGCGCGTGACATCGTCGATGACGCCGAGCACGCCGACCACCGGAGTCGGGTGGATCGCGGTGTCGCCGGTCTGGTTGTAGAGGGAGACGTTCCCGCCGGTGACCGGGGTGCCGAGCGTCCGGCAGGCGTCGGCCAGCCCGCGGGTGGCCTCGGCGAACTGCCACATGACGGCCGGGTCCTCGGGCGAGCCGAAGTTCAGGCAGTCGGTGACGGCGAGCGGGCGGGCGCCGGTGGCGGCCACGTTCCGGTAGGACTCGGCGAGCGCGAGCTGCGCGCCGGTGTACGGGTCGAGCTTGGCGTACCGGCCGTTGCCGTCGGTGGCGATGGCGACGCCGAGGTTGGTCTCCTCGTCGACGCGGATCATGCCGCCGTCCTCGGGCTGGGCCAGCACGGTGTTGCCCAGGACGTACCGGTCGTACTGGTCGGTGATCCAGGACTTGGCGGCCTGGTTGGGCGAGGCGGCCAGCCTCAGCACCTGCGCGCGCAGCTCGTCCGGGCCGGCCGGGCGGGGCAGCCGGGCCGGGTCGTCGGCCTGGAGCGCGTCCTGCCAGCCGGGGCGGGCGAACGGCCGCTCGTAGACCGGCCCTTCATGGGCGACGGTGCGCGGCGGCACGTCCACGATCTGCTCGCCGTGCCAGAAGATCTCCAGCCGGTCGCCGTCGGTGACCTCGCCGATGACCGTCGCGATGACGTCCCACTTGGCGCAGATCTCCAGGAAACGGTCCACCTTGTCCGGCTCGACGACGGCGCACATCCGCTCCTGCGACTCGCTCATCAGGATCTCCTCGGGGGAGAGCGAGGAGTCGCGCAGGGGAACGGTGTCCAGGTCGACCCGCATGCCGCCGGAGCCGGCCGAGGCCAGCTCGGAGGTGGCGCAGGACAGGCCCGCGCCGCCCAGGTCCTGGATGCCGGCGACCAGCTTCTCGGCGAAGACCTCCAGGGTGCACTCGATGAGCAGCTTCTCCTGGAACGGGTCGCCCACCTGGACCGCGGGCCGCTTGGCCGGGCGAAACGGCTCGTGGCGCGCAGCGCCTCCGGTGGGGGTGGAGGTGGGCGACGGGGGGGCAAAGGTCTCGGAGGCCAGCACGGAGACGCCGCCGATGCCGTCGCCGCCGGTGCGGGCGCCGTAGAGGATGACCTTGTTGCCCGTGCCGGACGCCTTGGCCAGATGGATGTCCTCGTGCCGCATCACGCCCACGCACAGGGCGTTGACCAGGGGGTTCCCCTGGTAGCAGGGGTCGAAGACGACCTCGCCGCCGATGTTGGGCAGGCCGAGGCAGTTCCCGTAGCCGCCGATGCCGGCGACGACGCCGGGCAGCACGCGGCGGGTGTCGGGGTGGTCGGCGGCGCCGAAGCGCAGCGGGTCCATCACGGCGACCGGGCGGGCGCCCATCGCGAGGATGTCGCGCACGATGCCGCCGATGCCGGTGGCCGCGCCCTGGTAGGGCTCGATGTACGAGGGGTGGTTGTGCGACTCGACCTTGAACGTGACGGCGTAGCCCTGGCCGACGTCCACGACGCCCGCGTTCTCGCCGATACCGACGAGCAGGGCGTCGCTGGCCGGGGCCTTCTCGCCGAACTGCCGCAGATGGACCTTGCTGGACTTGTAGGAGCAGTGCTCGGACCACATCACCGAGTACATGGCGAGCTCGGCGCCGGTCGGGCGGCGGCCGAGGATGGTCCGGATGCGCTCGTACTCGTCCTGCTTCAGGCCCAGTTCGGCCCAGGGCTGGGCGGCGTCGGGGGTCTCCCCGGCGTGCTTGACGGTGTCGAGGTGGGAGTGCGGTGCGGGCATCAGGCGTCGACCAGCTTCTTGAGAACCGAGGTGAAGAACGGCACGCCGTCGGCGGTCGGGCCGGTCAGGGCCTCGATGGCGTGCTCCGGGTGCGGCATCAGGCCGACGACGTTCCCCGCCGGGTTGCAGATGCCGGCGATGTCGCGGCGGGAACCGTTCGGGTTGCGCTCCAGGTAGCGGAACACCACCCGGCCCTCGGCCTCCAGCTCGTCCAGGGTGCGCTCGTCCGCGACGTAACCGCCCTCGCCGTTCTTCAGGGGGATGGTGATCTCCTGGCCGGCGGTGTAGTCGGCGGTCCAGGCGGTCGTCACGTTCTCCACGCGGAGCCGCTGGTCCCGGCAGACGAAGTGCAGGTGGTCGTTCCTCGTGAGCGCGCCGGGCAGCAGGTGTGATTCACACAGCACCTGGAAGCCATTGCAGATGCCAAGAACGGGGAGACCGGACCGGGCCTGCTCGATGATCGTTTCCATCACGGGTGAGAAACGGGCGATCGCGCCACAGCGGAGATAGTCGCCATAGGAGAATCCGCCGGGCAGGATCACGGCGTCCACCTGGCGCAGATCTTTGTCCCCGTGCCAGAGCGCGACGGGCTCTGCGCCGACGAGCTTTACCGCGCGTTGTGCGTCTCGTTCGTCGAGTGAGCCGGGAAATGTGACGACTCCCACACGAGTGGTCACGACACCTCCTCCACCCGTACGTCGAAGTCCTCGATCACGGTGTTGGCGAGAAAGGTCCTGGCCATCTCCCGGACGCGGTCGAGGACGGTGTCGTCGACCGGTCCGGCCAGCTCCAGTTCGAAGCGCTTGCCTTGGCGGACGTCCACGACGCCGTCGAAGCCCAGCCGGGGCAGTGCGCGCTGCACCGCCTGGCCCTGGGGGTCGAGGATCTCCGGCTTGAGCATGACGTCGACTACGACGCGAGCCACTGGTACTCCCGGTGGTGGTGCGGTGGTGTTGTTGCTTGACGCTGCACCGCTCAGCGTACCGGGCCGGGAAATCTACACGGGTAGATAAGGGCGCTTCGGTCACGTTAAGGTATCGAGGGCGGAAACCCCTGCAAGAAACGTGCCGGAAAAAGTAGGGTCCCCGGTGCGGGATGACGCATGGCGGAATTCCGCCCCTTCGCATTACCGCGCCGGGCGCAGTACAAATAAAAGAACCATACTCGCGAACTAGGGGAGCGCCGGCGTCGCTGCACGTGAATCAGCGGTGACCTGCCCGGGCACCGCCGCAGGACAGCGAGCCCTCCCGGAAGGACCGATATCCGTGGCACAGCGTGTAGTGGTCAGCCTCGCCGATGACATCGACGGCGGAGAAGCGTCGGAAACGGTCGCCTTCGGACTCGACGGGAAGACGTACGAGATCGACCTCAGCTCGCACAATGCGGAGAAGCTGCGGACCACCCTCGCGCCCTATGTGGAGGCCGGCCGGAAGCGGGCGCGGTCCGGGAAGACCTTCCACCACACCGCCGTGGCCCCCGACCCCAAGGCCGTGCGGGCGTGGGCGGAGTCCAACGGCTTCGGCGTGCCGGCCCGCGGCCGGATCCCGAAGAAGGTCTACGACGCCTTCAATGAGGCGCACGCGACTGTCCATTGAGCCGACTTGCCATGAACCCCGGTTGATCGGCTAGAGTCTGAAGCGCGCCGCGGGGCAGGGCCGAGAAGGCCGGAACCCCGGGAGCCGCGCGGGTGTAGTTCAGTAGCAGAACACCCTCTTTCCAAGAGGGAGGCGCAGTGTGCGATTCCTGTCACCCGCTCCAGCCACTGGCTCGGTCTCCGGATCGGGTATAGTGAGCGTCGTGCGGACGTGGCTCAGTTGGTAGAGCATCACCTTGCCAAGGTGAGGGTCGCGAGTTCGAATCTCGTCGTCCGCTCGGGAAAGAGGCCCGGTCCTGATGGACCGGGCCTCTTCGTTATGCAGCTCGCAGCGTCATCTCCCGCGCCCTTCGCGCTCGTTGACATTTGTCATCGCGCCGCGTGACAGCCCGCACTGCCACGTGGCCGGTGCCGCCGGGAGGCTGGGGGCATGGACACGATGATCGAGGCGCGCGGCGTGCGGCGGCGCTATGGAGGGGACGGGCCGGACGGCTTCGAGGCCGTCCGCGGCATCGACTTCTCGGTGGGCGACGGCGAGGTGTTCGCGCTGCTCGGGACGAACGGCGCGGGCAAGACATCCACGGTCGAACTGCTGGAGGGGCTCGCCACCCCCAGCGCCGGCGAGGTCCGGGTGCTGGGGCACGACCCGTTCACCGAGCGTGCGGCGGTGCGGCCGCACACCGGGGTGATGCTCCAGGAAGGCGGCTTCCCCAGCGACTTGACCGTGGCGGAGACGGCCCGCATGTGGGCGGGCTGCACCACGGGTGCCGGGCCGGTGGCCGAGGTCATCGACCTGGTGGGGCTCGGCGACCGGGCCGGGGTCCGGGTCAAGCAGCTCTCCGGGGGCGAACGGCGGCGGCTGGACCTGGCGCTCGCGCTGACCGGCCGGCCCCGGGTGCTCTTCCTGGACGAGCCGACGACCGGCCTGGACCCGCAGGCCCGGCAGGAGACCTGGCGGGTGGTGCGGCAGTTGCGGGACGAGGGCGTCACGGTCCTGCTGACCACGCACTACCTGGAGGAGGCCGAGGCGCTGTGTGACCGGCTGGCCATCATGAGCGAGGGCCGGATCGTCATGTCCGGCACCCCGGACGAGGTGATGGCGGCGCGGCCGGCGCGGATACGTTTCACGCTGCCCGAGGGGGTGGATCCGGCGCTGCTGCCGCTTCCGGAGCGGGTCGAGGTGCGGGGCCGGGAGGCGGAGGCGCACACGTCCGAGTTGCAGCGGACGCTGACCGGGCTGCTGGTGTGGGCGCGCGACGCGGGGGTGGAGCTGGCCGGGCTGGAGGCCCGGGCCGCCTCGCTGGAGGACGTCTTCCTGGCGGTGGCGCGGGAGGGGGCGCGATGAGCGGAACGTGGTCGCCGGCCCGGATCCCGGACGCCGGCGCGCGGCGGCGGATGCGGGCGCTGGGGCGGGCGGAGATGACGTTGCTGCTGCGCAACCGCACCGCGCTGTTCGTCGCGCTGCTGATGCCGGTGGGCATGGTGGGCATGTCCTGGTCGTCCTCGCGGGAGCTGGATCTCGCGGGCACCGGGCTCAGCCGGGGCGAGGCGGTGCTGACCGGCGGGGTCGGGCTGGTGCTGGTGATGGTCGTCTATCTGGGCCTGGTCCCGACCTATGTGGCGCGGCGCGAGGAGCGGGTGCTCAAGCGGCTCCGCACCGGGGAGCTGACGGACGCCGAGATCATGGCGGGGACCGCGCTGCCGGCGGCGGCGCTGGCGGTGGCCCAGTGCGTGGTGCTGGTGGCCTCGGGCTCGGTGGTGCTGGACGTGGCGGCGCCGCGGCAGGTGCCGTTGCTGATCGTGGGGCTGGTTATGGGCGTGGTGCTGCTGACGGCCTGCGCCGCGGCGACCGCCTCGTTCACGCGGACGGTGGAGAGCGCGCAGATCACCGGCCTGCCGCTGCTGATGGTCTCGGTCGTCGGCTCGGGGCTGTACGTCCCGCTGGAGGTGCTGCCGGACCGGGTGGCGGACGTCTGCCGACTACTGCCGCTGACGGCCGTGGTGGAGCTGATCAAGGGCGGCTGGCTGGGCGGTCTGGACGGGACCGGGCTGCTGCGGGCGCTGGGCCTGGCGGTGGCCTGGACGGCGCTGGCCGTGTTTGCTGTACGGCGGTGGTTCCGGTGGGAGCCACGGCACTGACCGGGGCGGCGGAAGGGGTCCTCGCGATGCGGGCGTTCGGCTGGCTGGAGACGTTCCGCCGGTCCAGTCAGCGCACGCGCGTCCATCAGTACTGCCGGTACACGCTCTACGGCCTCAGCGTGATGGAGGCCGGGCTGATCGCGGCGATCCTGGTGGCGGTGGCCGACGAGAGCGAGCTGTGGGCGCTGGCCGCGGTGGCGGTGCTCTCGCTGTGCCGCCCGGTGCTCGGGCTGCTGCTGACCCGGGCGGCGCTGCCGCACTATCTGGGCGACGAGCGGCGGCCGGTGCGGCTGCTGGCGGCGTTCTGCGCGGTGACCCTCGCGGGGATCGGGATGACGACGGCGGCGGTGGCCGCCGGGGCACTGCCAAACGGCGCCGTGTCGCTCGTGATCTACCTCGGCGCGTACTTCGCGGGCCCGGTGCTGCTGGCGCTGCCGCTGGCCCGGGGCAGCGGGCTGGCCGCGGTGCCGGCGGTGGCGAGCGCCGCCGCGGGGTTCGCGCTGCCGCTGCCGGGCGGCGTTCAGGTGTGGGCGGCCGTGGCGACGACGCTGACCGCGGCGGTGCTGGGCGGCGCCTACCGGGCCACGGGCTGGACGATGCGGGTGGTGGACCGGCTGGACGCGGCGCGGGAGACCGAGGCGCGGCTGGCGGTGGCGGAGGAGCGGCTGCGGTTCGGCCGGGATCTGCACGATGTGCTGGGGCGGAACCTGTCGGTGATCGCGCTGAAGAGCGAGCTGGCGGCGCAGCTCGCGCAGCGCGGCTCGGCGGCGGCGGTGGACCAGATGACGGAGGTGCAGCGGATCGCCCGGGAGTCGCAGCGCGAGATCCGGGAGGTGGTGCGCGGCTACCGGAAGGCGGATCTGCACGGCGAACTGGCCGGTGCGCGCGGGGTGTTGGAGGCAGCGGGCATCGCGTGCGGCATCGAGGACGCGGTCGGCGGGCTGCCCGCGCGGGTGCAGTCGGCGCTGGGCTGGGTGGTGCGGGAGGGCACGACGAACGTGCTGCGGCACGCGGAGGCGGCGCGTTGCACGGTGCGGCTGCGGCGGACGGCGAGCGGTGAGGCGGTGCTGGAGATGGAGAACGACGGGGTGCGGGCGGACGCCGCGCCGGGCGGGGACGGCACCGGCCTCGCGGGGCTGCGGGAGCGGCTGGCGGCGCTGGGCGGCTCGCTGAGCGCGGGGCCGGCGAGCGGTGGCACGTTCCGGCTGACCGCGCGGGTGCCGGCGGAGGGGGTCTCGTGAGCGGCGCGGCGGGCGGGATCCGGGTGCTGCTGGCCGACGACGAGCATCTGATCCGGGGCGCGCTGGCGGCGCTGCTGGCCCTGGAGGACGATCTGACGGTGGTGGCGGAGGCGGCCTCGGGGCCGGAGGCGCTGGCGATGGCCCGGGCGCACCGGCCGGACGTGGCCGTTCTCGACCTCCAGATGCCGGGCGCGGACGGGGTGTCGGTCGCCCGGGCGCTGCGGTCGGAGCTGCCGGGGTGCACGACGATGATCGTCACCGGGCACGGGCGGCCGGGCCATCTGAAACGGGCACTGGCGGCGGGGGTGCGCGGCTTTCTGCCGAAGACGGTGTCGGCCCAGCGGCTGGCGGAGATCATCCGCTCGGTGCACGCGGGCAACCGTTACGTCGATCCCGAGCTGGCCGCCGACGCGATCAGCGCGGGCGACTCGCCGCTGACGGCGCGCGAGGCGGAGCTGCTGGAGCTGGCCGCGGACGGCGCGCCGGTCACGGAGATCGCCGCGCGGGCGGCGCTGGCGCCGGGCACCGTGCGGAACTACCTCTCCTCGGCGGCGGCCAAGCTGGGCGCGGAGAACCGGCACGCGGCGGCGCGGATCGCGCGGCAGCGCGGCTGGATCTAGGGCCTGTATCGAGTTCCCGCCCGGGCCCGCGACGCCAGTCACGGCACCTCGCCGCTCCCCCAGACTCCGTCTGGGAGGTGCCCCCAGCCGAATCGCGCGAATACGGCCGGGTATGAGCTGCGATCCGGTGCCTTGCTGGGGGTACCTCCCAGGCCCCCAAGGGCCTGGGGGGGCACCGCGTCTGACGCCGCGGGCTGATCCGACCGGGAACTCGATACAGGCCCTAGGGACCTTCTCCGGAGAGGGAGCGGCGGCGGACCGAGTGCAGCCAGGACTCGACGCGGGCCGTGTCGGGATCGACGGGCAGCGGGCTGTCCGGCAGGGCCCGGTCCAGGCGGACGCCGAGGGCCTCCTGCCAGGCGGTGATCTCCGGCCAGGTCAGCTCGCCGCGGCGGACGGCCAGCAGCCGGTCGCGGTCGGGGCCCGTGTCGGTGGTCAGGGTGCCGGTCTCCAGCAGGGCGGCGCCCGCCGCCAGCAGGCGCAGCATGTGCGCCACCGGCTTCCAGCGGGGCTCGGCGTCCGCCCGGGCCCGGGCGAGCTGGCTCCTGGCGAAGGCGCCGTAGGTCCGGTGGACGCGGCGGGAGAGAAACGCGGGGGCCAGCTCGCGCAGTTCGGCGCCGAGCGGGGTGATGTGCTCGACCAGCGGGCTGTACAGGACCTCCAGCAGGTTCGGGTTCCCGGTGAGGGCCAGCATGGCGAACCGTTCGACCTCCCAACTGAACTGCTCCGGCTCGGGGCCGTCGAGGTGCGTGGGCGGCTTGGTCAGGCTCCAGAAGTCCTCGGTGGGCGCGACATAGACGCCGCGCCGGTCGGTGTCGGAGCCGGCGACGGCCAGTCCGAACGCGCGTGAGCCGACCACGACGGACAGGATGGTGTGCCGTTCGACCAGATGCCCCCACATGCCGTTCATCGTGGCCGGGCGCGGCGGCGCGGGGCCAGCCGTTTTCACCGCGCCCGGCGGGGGCCCTACTGCCAGGCGACGCCGGTGAGCAAACGGTACGCCTCGGTGTAACGGGCGCGGCTGGCGTCGACGATCTCCTCGGGGAGCGCGGGCGGCGGGGTGGCGGCGGTGGGGTCCCAGCCGGCGGCCGGGGAGGTCAGCCAGTCGCGGATGAACTGCTTGTCGTAGGACTCCTGGGGCCGGCCCGGCTGCCAGGTGTCCCGGGGCCAGAACCGGGACGAGTCGGGCGTGAGCACCTCGTCGGCCAGGATCAGCGGGTCGTCCGGGCCGGCGTCGGGGGCGCGGCCGAACTCGAACTTCGTGTCGGCCAGGATGATCCCCCGGTCCCGGGCGATGTCGCGGGCCCGGCCGTAGAGGGCGAGGGTGGCCTGGCGAAGCTGGGCCGCGGTGTCGGCGCCGACCTCGCGGGCGACCTCCTCGTAGCTGACGTTCTCGTCGTGGTCGCCGACGGCGGCCTTGGTCGCAGGCGTGAACAGGGGCGCGGGCAGCTCGGAGCCGTCGACCAGGCCGGGCGGCAGCGCGAGGCCGCAGACGGTGCGGTCCCGTTCGTACTCCTGCAGGCCGGAGCCGGTGAGGTAGCCGCGGGCGACGGCCTCGACGGGGATCATCGCCAGCGAGCGGCACACCATGACGCGGCCCGCCCAGTCGTCGGGGGCGCCGGGCGGCGGGTCGGTGGAGATGAGGTGGTTGGGCGCGAGGTCGGCCAACTGGTCGAACCACCACAGCGTCAGCCGGGTCAGGACGCGGCCCTTGTCCGGGATCTCCGTGGCCAGGACCCAGTCGAACGCGGACACGCGGTCGCTGGCGACGAGCACGAGGTCGCCCGACTCCGTCCGGTAGAGATCGCGGACCTTCCCGGTGTGCAGGTGCACCAGCCCCGGGACCTGGACCGGCTCGGGCTTCTCAACGAATCCTGGCACTGCGCCTCCTGGGCAACGTGGGTCGATGGGGCGGCGCCGTCCATTGTCCCGCAGGCGGCCCTCCCTTCCGGTACCGGGTGCACGCGGCGGGCTCAGTCGCGTTTGCAGATGCGGTCGAGCAGATTGGCCGTGGCCTTCTGGATGCGGGGATCGACGTGCCCGGGCCGGCCCAGCGCCGGGGACCAGGCGAACGTCCCCGAGGCGAACACCCAGGCGCCGCTCGGCGCGCGGTACAGCGACGTCTCCTGATGGCGGCGGGCACCCGACACGTCCCGGTACGGGGAGTGCGCGAGGAGGACGCGGCTGACCGAGTCGGGCAGCGGGGTGCGCGGGTAGTACCGGTCGGCCTCGCCCGCGACCAGGCCGGGCAGCTCGTCGCCCTCCCGGGCGCCGGTGGCCTCCCACAGCCAGTGGCCGGCGTTGCGCACGATCAGCGGATGCGGGCGGGGAACGCGGCCGGCGTACTGGATGCCGAGCAGCAACTGCTCGGGCCGGCCCTGCTCGCGCCACAGGGCGGGCCGGCCCGGGCCCTGGCGTTTGCGGCAGCTCAGCAGCCGGTCGCTGTCGCCGGAGGGCAGCGGCGCGAGCGTCACCTGCCAGTACATGGTGTTCGCGGAGAGGAACACCAGCGAGGTGCCGTTGTCCCGGGCGGTCTCCACGGCCTGCCGCATGGGCTCCGACCAGTACTCGTCGTGGCCGGAGAAGACCAGGCCGCGGTAGCGGGAGGCGTCGACGCGGCCGGCGTGCAGGTCGCGCGCGGTGGCGTAGGCCAGGTCGTAGCCGTAACGCTCGGCCCAGCGGATGAAGTCGTAGGCGTGCCCGGCGTGCAGCGGCAGCCCGGAGCCCGCGTAGGGGCGGTCGAAGCAGACGGTGATGGCCGCGTTCTGCTCGCCGAGCAGCCGGCCGCCGGTGTCCCAGGCGTGGTAGAGGCTGGCGCCGGCGCGGCCGTCCTCGGGGAACAGGTTGTACGCCTGCCAGGTGACGTCGGGCAGGACGAGCAGCAGGTCGGCCGGGTGGTCGTCGCGGATGGTGAACGGGACGTGCGAGCGGAACTCCCCGTCCGCGGTGGTCAGTACGGCGACATAGCAGCCCGGCAGCCAGTCGGGCGGCACCTGGAGCCGCCAGGACAGCCACCAGTGGTGGCAGGAGACGGTGCGGCCCGCGACGAGCGGCGGCGGCTGGCGGATGCCCATCAGCTTGGGGCTGCTCAGCAGCAGCTTGGCGCCCTCGCCGCCGAAGTGGCCGATGCGGTAGACGTCGATGGTGAACTCCCGCGGCGGGTCCACCGTGACGCGGAAGTCCAGCGTCGCGCCGGGCGCGGCCACGCCCTCCGTCACAAAGCCCTTGATCTGGCAGCCCACGTCGTCGGCCGCGCGCAGATTGACCGGCGGCCGGGCGGGACGCCGGGCGCTCGGGTGGGGGTACCTCCCTCCCCCAGACTCCTCCCCCGGACTCCGTCCGGGAGGTGCCCCCAGGGGGGACCCCCATGCGGGGGAAGCCGCGCCGGCGCGCGGTCCCTCGCCGGCCCGCTCCCAGGGCAGCGGGCCCTGGCCGAACGGATCGGAGACCGCGTGCGTGAGCGCGCCGGACTCCCAGCGCCGGACATGCTCCGTGCTCTCTCTCAAGCTCCCCTCCCTGCACCCCGGGCCGTGCCGGATCCCAGCACATCACAGCTGGCGAGCGAGGGGTCACCGCTCGTCACCGCGTCGTGTGGGGGTGATTGCCTGATATTGGCCCCGGGGGCGAAGTGTGTCGAGCCCTCGCGGGAGGGAATCGCCGCCCTCTCACACCAGCCGCACAGGCTTGTCCTCGCGGACCCCGGCGCCGGTGAGCCAGTCCCGCAGCGGGCCGGGGTCGCCGTCGTCCACCAGGCTGTGCACCGGCGCGAACAGGTCCTGGCGGCGGTGGCCGTCGGCGAGCAGCACCGGGCCGTCCAGCCAGTCCAGGCCGGGGGCGGCGCCGGTGGTGTCGGCGGCGGCGCAGCAGACCGCGGCGCAGACATGCTCGACGAGCACCTCCCGGTCGCTGCGCGGCGGCGCCGGGGGGAACGCCAGCGGCGCGCCGCCGGGCGGGCCGTCGTACCCCCCGGAGCAGGCGGCGTCCGCGCCGAGCCGGGCGGCCAGCGTCTCGGTGCTGTCGGCGACGGCGGCCTCGGCAAGGCGCTCCAGGGCGCAGGCCAGGGTCGGCGTCTCGGCGGCGTCCAGGACAGTGAACAGCCGGGCCGCGCGGTCGCGCCAGATCCGGTCCACGACCTCCTCCGGATAGGCCGCCCAGTCCACCGGCGCCCAGTCGGCGCGGCGGCCGGCCGGCCCCCCGTGGAAGAGGCGGGCGGCGAGCAGGGAGATCTCCTCGTCCACCGCGCCGGGCTCCTCCAGCAGATCGCAGGCGGGCCGCTCGCCGAGCCGGGCGGCGAAGCCGTCGGCGAGCCGGTCGCGGCGGGACAGCTCGGTGAGGGCGGCGACCACTCCGGCGTCCAGCCGCCGGGGCCAGCGGCCGATGCGCCAGGCCGGCATCGCGACGCGGGTGAGCAGCCGGTCCCAGCCCGCGTAGGCCAGCCCGACCTGCTCCTGGGCGGCGATCCGCAGACCCTGGTCGACGTCCTGGGCGCGCGCGGAGGCGGCGACGGCGACGCCGCGCTCCATCTCCGCGCCGTGCGCCGCCGAGACGCGCAGCAGCAGCCGGGCCACCCGGCCGGCGAAGGCCAGCAGGGGGTGACGCAGGGCCGAGACCCCGGCGGCCAGGCCGGCCGTCGCGTCCCAGGCGCGGACGCAGCGGCGGGCGGAGGCGATGTCGGGGTGGCCGGAGGGCCCGGTGCCGGCGACGACGGGCGCGAGCACCGCGCGCAGCTCGGCGACCCGCATCCACCACAGGAACGGCGAGCCGATGACCAGCACGGGGGCCGGGCGCCCTGCCGCGTCGGGGGCCGAGCCGGGCGGCTCCTCCAGCCAACTGTCGCAGTCGGGGGTGAGGGCGATGCCGCTGGGCGGCGGCACATCGAGGCAGTGGGCCAGGTCGCGTATCAGGCCGTGCAGGGCGGGCGCCGCCCGCTCGGGCACCTCGATGGTGGGCGTGACGGCGGGGCGGGCCCGGGCGATGAGCGCGCCGGTGGCGGCGGCCACGGCGGCGCAGACGCCCGCCAGGGCGGCCATCGGCCAGCGCAGCGCGCCGGCGGCCCCGGCGGCGCCCGCCGCGAAGAGCACGGCGGCGACGGCGGCGGGCAGCAGGGCGAGGGCCAGCGCGCTGTTGCGCACGCGGAGCACGGCCAGCGCGTGGTCGCGTGCGGAGAGTGCGGCGTTCCGCGCTGTGCGCTGCACCATGCCCCTGCCCTCCGCTGTCCGACGGCGCCCGGCCGGTCACCCGCCGTTGTGCCCACTGTCGCACCGGCGACCGACACCGCAACGCGCGGTGAGCCGATCGTCGTAGGACGCGCGGGTACCCCCGGAAGGACGGATGACACGGCCGAAGACGTTGCGCCGCACCCTAGTTGGGCGTGGGTGGCTCGTCAGTGAGTCACCGGATTCGTCACTCGATGGTGGGGCTTTGGGGAGAGGACGGAACCGAACCGGCCGCCTTCATCGCGATGTCGGTCCGGTGGTGCGAGCCGGCCAGCCGGACCCGGTCGACGGAGCGGTAGGCCAGCGCCCGCGCCTGCGCGAGATCCGGCCCGGTCGCCGTCACGGACAACACGCGCCCGCCCGCGCTGACCACGCGCCCCTCCGCGTCCCGGCGCGTGCCGGCGTGCAGCACATAGGCGCCCGGGCCGTCCTGCGCGGCGATCTCGTCCAGGCCCTCGATCGGGTCCCCGGCGCGCGGCGACTCGGGATAGCCCTCGGCGGCGATCACCACGGTGACGGCGGCGCCGTCGTCCCAGCGCAGCGGCGGGAACTGGGCCAGCTCGCCGGTCGCGGCGGCGTGCAGCAGCCCGGCCAGCGGCGTGCGCAGCCGGGCCAGCACGACCTGGGTCTCGGGGTCGCCGAACCGCGCGTTGAACTCGACCACGCGCACCCCGCGCGAGGTGAGCGCCAGCCCGGCGTAGAGCAGCCCGGAGAACGGGGTGCCGCGCCGCCGCATCTCCTCGACGGTGGGCACCAGAACGGTGTCCAGGACCTCCTCGGTCAGCTTCGGATCGGCCCAGGGCAGCGGCGAATAGGCGCCCATGCCACCGGTGTTGGGGCCGGCGTCGCCGTCGTGGGCGCGCTTGAAGTCCTGGGCGGGCTGGAGCGGGACGACGGTTTCGCCGTCGGTGACCGCGAACAGCGACACCTCCGGCCCGTCGAGGTACTCCTCGATGACGACGCGCTCGCACGACCGGGCGTGCGCGCGGGCGTGCGCCAGGTCCTCGGTGACGACGACGCCCTTGCCGGCCGCCAGGCCGTCGTCCTTCACGACGTACGGCGGGCCGAACGCGTCCAGCGCGGCGTCGGCCTCCCCCGGGGTCGTGCACACATACGCGCGGGCGGTGGGCACCCCCGCGGCGGCCATGATCTCCTTGGCGAACGCCTTGCTGCCCTCGATCTGGGCCGCCTGCCCCGACGGGCCGAAGACCGGGATGCCCGCGGCGCGCACGGCGTCCGCGACGCCGGCCACCAGCGGGGCCTCGGGCCCGACAACGACGAGCTCGGCGCGCAGCCGGCCGGCCAGCTCCGCGACCGCGGCGCCGTCCAGGGCGTCCACCGGGTGCGGGGTCGCCACCTGCGCCGTGCCGGCGTTGCCCGGGGCACAGTGCAGTTCGGTGACGGCGGGATCGCGGGCGAGCGCGTGGCACAGGGCGTGTTCGCGGGCACCGCCGCCGATGACAAGGATTCTCACGGGGCCCCAGCCTAACGGCGGCCGTCGCCGGCGCACTCTTTCGGGTGAGGGGGCGGCATGCCGGACACCTCACCGCCCGCTCCTTCTGGCCGGAAACGCGGCCGGTGTACCGGTCACCGCGCCCGGCGGCGGGCGGGTCCGGCCGGCCTGAAACACGGCTACAAAGGTGCCTCCCCGCCCGTCGTCGGGGTTCGTTTTGTGGATGTATGCCGTCGGGTCGTCGTTGGGAGTGCGAGGGTGAGCCAGCCGGAGATGCAGCCGGAGGGGGCGGACGGCGCCGATCGGCTGGCGCCGCTCTACGCCCGTGCCGAGGCCGAGGCGCTGCGCACCGCCGAGTGGTATCTGGCCGCCCGCGTGGGGAAACGGCGCGCCGCCCGGCTGCTGCGCTGCGGCGCGCTGCTCGGGGCGGCGGGCGGCGCGGTGCTGCCGCTGCTGGGCATCGACGGCCGGTGGGGCTGTCTGTCGCTGCTGGCCGCCGCGGCGTGCGTGGCCTGCGACCGGTATCTGGGGCTGACCTCGGGCTGGATGCGCGACGTGGCGACGGCGCAGGCGGTGCGGCGGCGGCTGGAGACGCTGCGGTACGACTGGGCGGCGGAGAGCATCCGGGACGGCGGCGAGGAGGAGGCCGCCGAGCGGCGGCTGGGGGTGCTGCGGCGGTTCTCGGAGGACGTGACGGAGCTGGTGCGGGTCGAGACGGCGGACTGGATGCGGGAGTTCGGCCCGTGCGGCACCACCGTCGCCGACCCGGCGCGGACGCCCGCGGCGCCGCCCGGCCCGCCGCCGCGCCGGCCCCGTTTCCCGGGCGAGCCGCAGCCCGGGATGCGCCCGACGATGCCGCGCCAGCGCCCGCCCGAGACGGCCTGAGGCAGCCTGAGGCAGGTCAGCTGAAAACGATCATCGAGCCCTGGGCCAGGCTGCGGGTGGCCGCCGCGTGCAGGCCGAGCCAGACGTGGCGCTCCCGGGCGAACGGCCCCTCGCCGTAGCCGGGGAGCGCGGCCGGCTCCTCCAGGCGGGTGGGGCGGGTCGGCGGGTCGGGCGCGGGGGGCGGGTTCAGCGGGTTGATGTCGAGCACCGGCGCCACCGCCTCCAGCTCGCGCAGCAGCCCGTGGCTGGAGCCCAGCGGCCCGCCGCCGGCCAGCAGCGACTCGTTGACCAGCGGGTGCGGGAAGTCCACCGGGACGTACGCGCCCGCGTGGTCGAAGTGCCAGACGAGGTGCGCCTGCTGCGCGCTGGTCTCGAACATCTCCAGGAGCTGCTGGTAGTCGCCGTCCAGCTCGTCGGCCGGGGTCACCGGGAGCCCGCTCAACTGGAGCAGGTAGGCGCGGCGCAGCAGATGCAGCGCGGCGTAGTCGAAGCCGGCGATCGGGGCGACCGTGCCGGACATGCCGGGGACGTAGCCGTAGACCGGCACCGGCGGCAGGCCGGCCTCGGCCAGGGCCCGGTCGTATTCGGCGAGCTCCTCGGCGAACGGGTTGTCGGGGCTGTGGCACAGCACATCGACGAGGGGGACGAGCCACAGGTCACAGGCCACGTAACGGCTCTCTCTCGGACGGGTGATGCGGCCAGCGTAGAGCCTCCAAGCCGACTCAGGCGTCGGCGAGTTGTGCGGCGAGCGCCAGGACGTGGGCGCGCTGGGCCGCGAGCAGGGCGGCGATCTCGGCGGTGTCGCGGCGCTCCACGGCGTCGGCGAGTTCGAGGTGGCCGGCCCACAGCCGGCCGGCCAGCCGGGTCTGGCGGCGCAGCAGGGGCACGGTGAAGGCCCAGCAGGCGACACGCAGCCGGTCCAGGAAGTCGCCGATGTGCGGGTTGCCGAGCAGCCCGTCCAGCTCGCGCCAGAAGC
This sequence comes from Streptomyces litchfieldiae, assembly GCF_031845365.1. Classification (NCBI taxonomy): domain Bacteria; kingdom Bacillati; phylum Actinomycetota; class Actinomycetes; order Kitasatosporales; family Streptomycetaceae; genus Streptomyces; species Streptomyces litchfieldiae. The sequence continues at coordinate 140,439 of NZ_JAVREL010000012.1, read as the reverse complement.
GCAGGTCATAGGCGATGAGGATGTCCAGGTCACCGGCGAGCGCGGCCTGCCGGGCGGCGGCGGCGCGGCGGCGGATGGAGGTGAACGCCTCCGGCATCACGCGCGGTGGGCTTAAGCCCGGCTCGCTGTGCAGGATGCCGTCCCTGACCAGCCGCTGGGCCTCGATCATGTGCCGGAAGTCGGCCAGGGAGAACCGTCTGATCCGGAAGCCGCGGTGCTGCTGGACCTCCAGCAGGCCCTGCGCGGAGAGATCGACCAGCGCCTCGCGCACCGGCGTGGCCGAAACGCCGTACTGCTCGGCTATTTCCCGCACGGTGAACTCCCCGCCGGGGGCGAGCCGTCCGGCCAGGATCTCTTCGCGCAGCGCGTCGGCGAGCTGCTCGCGCAAGGTGCTCCGTTGAATCACGGCGGTCCAGCCTAGCCCCACCCATTTGACAGCATGCTGCCCATATGACAGCCTGCTGTCATGACTGAGAACGCGCAGACCCCGACCGTCCACCTCGCCGTCTACGACACGCTGGCCGACTGGGAGGCCGGCCACGCCATCGCCGAGCTGAACCGGCGCGGCCACCGGGTGGTGGCCGTCGGCGTCACACCGGAGCCGGTGACCACCATCGGCGGGCTGCGGATACTGCCCGACATGACGCTGGAGGAGCTGCGGCCCGAGGACAGCGAGCTGCTGATCCTGCCCGGCGCGGACCTGTGGCTGACGGGCGACGCGCTCGCGCCGTTCGGCCGGGCGGCGCGCGCGTTCCTGGCCGCGGGCGTGCCGGTCGCGGCCATCTGCGGCGCGACCGTCGGCCTGGCCCGGGAGGGGCTGCTGGACGACCGCGCGCACACCGGCGCGGCGGCCCAGGTGCTGGCGATGAGCGGTTACGCGGGCGGCGACCGGTACCGGGACGCGGACGCGGTGACCGACGGCGACGTCATCACCGCCGGGCCGACCGACCCCGAGGCGTTCGCCCGGGAGATCCTGGCCCGGCTCGGCGTGCTGGAGCCCCATGTGCTGGACGCCTGGTTCCGGCTGTACGCGCACTCCGACGCGGCGGCGTACGAGATCGTGGCGGCGGCCGGATGAGCGCGCCGGACGAGGAGGGGCCTGCCCCGGGCGAACGGGGCGTCCAGCCGCTGCTGTCCGGGACCGCGCTGGCCGTCTTCCGGCTCAACGGGCAGTTCCTGTCCGTGGCCGAGCGGCTGGCACGGCCCGCCGGGCTGACCGCCGCGTGGTGGCAGGTGCTGGGGGCGGTGCTGCACGAGCCGCTGCCGGTGGCCGGCATCGCGCGCGCCATGGGCATCACCCGGCAGAGCGTGCAGCGGATCGCGGACCTGCTGGTCGACCGCGGCCTCGCGGCCTACGAGCCGAACCCGGCGCACCGCCGCGCCAAGCTCCTCACGCCCACCGCCGAGGGCCGGGCCGCGGTGGAACGGATCGGGCCGGGGCACGCGGAGTTCGCCGCCCGGCTGTGCGAAGCGCTCGGCGGCGAGGCCGAGTTCGCCCGGACGCTGGACGCGCTGACCCGGCTGTCCGAAACGCTGGACGGCCTGGCCAACTGACCAACTCCCCGGCCGCGCGCGGCTGCCCGACCGTCCCGGAGGCCGTATCCTCGTCGCCACCTGATCGCGCGTACCCGGGGGAGGACCAGCCGCATGCAACCGCTCGCGCCCGGAGACCCACGGGCCATCGGCGGATACCGCCTGCTCGCCCGGCTCGGCGAGGGCGGCATGGGCCAGGTCTATCTGGCCCGTTCGGAACGCGGGCGCACCGTGGCCGTGAAGACGATCCAGCCTGCGCTGGCGCGGGAGTCCGACTTCCGGGCGCGGTTCGCCCGGGAGGTGGCCACCGCCCGGCTCGTGGGCGGCGAGTGGACCGCCCCCGTGCTGGACGCCGACACCGAGGGGCCCGCCCCCTGGGTCGCCACCGGCTATATCGCGGGGCCCACGCTGCACCAGGTGGTGGCGGAGGACCACGGCCCACTGCCGGAGCGCTCGCTGGCGTTCCTCTCCTTCGGGCTGGTCCAGGCGCTGCGCGACATCCACCGCACCGGGCTGGTCCACCGGGACCTCAAGCCGGCGAACGTCATGATCACCATCGACGGGCCGCGCGTCATCGACTTCGGCATCGCGCGCGCCCTGGACGGCGGCACCTCCGGCGGCCTGACCCGGACCGGCGCGGTCATCGGCTCGCCCGGCTTCATGTCGCCCGAGCAGATCCGCGGCCTGCGGCTCACCCCGGCCAGCGACGTCTTCAGCCTGGGCACCGTGCTGGCCTACGCGGCCACCGGGCGGCTGCCGTTCGGAACGGGCGACAGCGGCGGCCACGCCCTGATGTTCCGCATCGTGGAAGAGGAGCCGGATCTCGACGGCGTGCCCGGGGCGCTGCGCGAGCTGATCTCCGACTGCCTGGCCAAGGCCCCGGAGGACCGCCCCGACATCGCCGCGCTGCTGGAACGGACCGGCGCCGACGTGCCCGAGGGCCCGTGGCTGCCCGCCGAGGTGCTGGCGCAGTTGGGCCGGCACGCGGTGGCGCTGCTGGACAGCGAGGACCCCGCGGCCGGCGGCGGCCCGCCGCCCACGGTCCCCGGCCCGGCGACGCCGCCGCCCGCGATGCCCGGGACCGCGGTGCCGACGCTCGTTCCCGGCGCCCCGGTCCACCCGCCCACCTATCTGGAGGCGCCGCCGGTCCACATCCGGCCGCCCACCACCTATGGCGCGGTCTGGCCGCAGCCCGGCCCGCCGGCACCGGCCGAGCCGACGCCCGAGCCGCGCCGGCTGTCCGGCGCGGCCAACCTCCTGACAGCGCTGTTCGCCGCGCTGGCGGTGGTCGCGGCGATCGCGGCGATGCTGCACCTCCAACTGCTCGGCGACCTCGACGAATGGCAGGTGGACACGCCCTATTTCGGCGACCTCGACGACAACGAGGCGGCGGAAAGCCGGAAGACGACGCTGGACGCGTTCGAGGTGGTCTGGGGATCCGTTCAACTGGCCATCGTCGCCGTCTGGCTGTACTGGTTCTGGCAAGTCCGCCGCAACGCCGAGGCGTTCGCGCCCGGCCGCATCCGCTACCGGCGCAGCCGCGCGCTGCTGTTCTGGCTCATCCCGGTCGCCAACCTCGTGCTGCCCAAGCAGATCGCCGACGACATCTGGCGCGCCTCGCACTCGGCGCCACACCCGCGTACGGCCCTGGTCACCCTCTGGTGGGCGCTGTCGCTGGGCTACCTGCTCTTCACGGCCTTCGTCAGCGCCGATCGCTGGCACGAGGCGGACACCTACGCGTCGGCCCGCACCCGGGCCACTCTGGGGACAGTCGAGCAGGTGTGGTGCCTGCTGGCGGTGCTCACCGCCGTTCTGTTCGTCCGGCGGCTGACCGCCATGCAGCACGCCCGGATCACCGCGCGCGGACCCGCATAGGACACCGAGGCGTTCACCTCTATCCTCGGTGAGGCAACCAACGACACCATCGGGGGAGTCTGCTCCACATGGAACGGCTGATGCCACAGGACCCGAACCGCATTGGGCAGTACCGCCTGCTCGGCAGACTCGGCGAGGGCGGCATGGGTCAAGTGTTCCTGGCCCGTTCGGAGCGCGGACGCACGGTCGCCGTCAAGACGATCCGGGCCGCGCTGGCCCAGGAGCCCGACTTCCGACGGCGGTTCGCGCAGGAGATCACCGCGGCGCGCCGGGTGGGCGGGCGCTGGACCGCCCCCGTGCTGGACGCGGACACCGAGGCCGCCACCCCCTGGGTCGCTACCGGCTACATCGCCGGGCCCTCGCTGCACGAGGTCGTCGGCCGCGACTTCGGCCCGCTGCCCGAGCGCAGCGTGCGCCTGCTGGCCAACGGCCTGGCGCACGCCCTGCGCGACATCCACGGCGCGGGCCTGGTGCACCGGGACCTCAAGCCGTCCAACGTGCTGCTCACCATCGACGGCCCGCGCGTCATCGACTTCGGCATCGCCCGCGCCCTGGAGATGGCGCCCGGCGAGGGGGTCACGCGCACCGGCGCCACCGTCGGCTCCCCCGGCTTCATGTCGCCCGAGCAGGTGCGCGGCCAGCGGCTCAGCCCGGCCAGCGACATCTTCTGCCTCGGCTCGCTGCTGGCGTACGCGGCCACCGGGCGCACCCCGTTCGGCGCGCTGGACTCCGGCGTGCACATCCTGATGTTCCGCATCGCCGAGGAGGCGCCCGACCTCACGGGCGTGCCCGAGGAGTTGCACCGGCTCATATCCGCCTGCCTGGCCAAGGACCCGGGGAGCCGGGCCTCGATCGACCAACTCCTCGCCGCCACCGCCCCGGACGGCTCGCGCGAGCCCTGGCTGCCCGGCGCGCTGGTCGCCCAGCTCGGCCGGCACGCCGTGGAGTTGCTCGACTCGGAGAACCCCGAGAGCCGCACCGACAACCCGGTCATCCCCCCGGCCGCGCCCGCCGACTCCGCCCGGGCCGGCGAGGCCGTCGGTCCCACCGCCGCCGACTCCGGGCCGACGCCGCCCGCCCCGGCCCCGCCGCTCGCGCCCTCGTGGCCCTCCTCCGCGTCGCCCCAGCCCCGGCCCGCGCCCGTTCCCTCGCCCTACTCCCAGCCGAGCGGCGCCTACCGGCCGGCACAGCCGTCCATCCCCTCCCTCGGCGGCTTCGGACCCTCGCCCTACGGCACCGGCAACCAGACCACCCAGCCGCCGAGCCGGCCCCGGCGCGTGGTCCCGATCGTCTCGGTGATCGCCGTGCTCGTGGTGATGGCGATCCTCGGCGTGGTGGTCGCGATCCAGGCCACCGGCGGCGACGGCGGCGACGACACGGCCGTCGACGAGGGCTACCTCGGCGCCTGGCAGGGCGAGTACACGACCGAGAGCGGCGAGGTGCGCGAGCTGCGCTTCGAGATAGGCCAGGGAGCCGAGGGCGAGATCATCGGCGCCGCCTATACGCTCAGCCCCCGCATTCTGTGCGCCTACGAAGTGCGGCTGGACACGTTCACCGACACGCTGGCGTTCACCGAGCAGTCCAACTGGAGCGTGCCGCAGGACCAGATCGACGAGACCTGCCGCGACAATCCGACCGTCCAGACGCTGAGCCTGTCACCGGACGGCCAGGAGATGCAGTGGACGTACAACAGCCAGCAGGCGACGCTCACCCCCGCCCCGGCGGCCTCCGAGGAGAACGTTCCGACGACGCTGCTCGGCGAGTGGCGGGACGAGTGGGAGGACGGCGAGAACGACATCGCCGGCGAGGACATCCTCACCATTTCCCAGGGCTCGATCGGCGAGCCCGTCCTGCGCTACGCCAGGACCGAGAACGGCGAGCCCACCTGCACCTGGGAGAATCACCTCGTCCAGACCGGCGACCGCGAGATCACGCTCGGCCCGGACACCCTGGCCGAGACGGGCGAGGGCGCGAACTGCGAGGTCTACGCGGGCTTCCGGCTCTGGCACGAAGAGGGCGACGACGACACGATCAAGATCGTCTGGCTCGACGAGCCGGACAAGGACCCGGCCGAGTACGAACGCAACGATTAGGTGTGCCCCATGTCACGAGTTGACACGGGCCCGGGCCGTACGGCCGGACCGGGAACCGATCACGGTTCGGACTCTGTCCTCCTCGGTGTGTACAGGCGCCCGTATTCTCATGAGGCTTACCGGAGCGAAGAGGAGTAGCACAGCATGAAACCGCTCGGGCCAACTGATCCTCAACGAGTCGGCCAATACAGGCTGCTGGGGAAATTGGGCGCCGGCGGAATGGGCAGCGTTTATCTCGCCCGCTCCGACCGCGGGCGCACGGTGGCCGTCAAACTGGTCCAGCCGGAGCTCGCGGCGCAGCCGGAGTTCCGCCGCCGCTTCCAGCAGGAGGTCGACGCGGCCCGCAGGGTCGGCGGCGAGTGGACGGCCCCGGTCCTCGACTGTGACACCGAGGCCGGGACGCCGTGGGTGGCGACCGGTTACGTGGCCGGCCCGTCGCTGCACGAGGTCGTCGCGCACACCTACGGCCGGCTGCCCGAGCGTTCGCTGCGCATCCTCGCGAACGGCCTGGTCAAGGCGTTGCGCGACATTCACTCCGCGGGCCTGGTGCACCGGGACCTCAAGCCGTCCAACGTGATGATCACCATCGACGGCCCGCGCGTCATCGACTTCGGCATCGCCCGCGCCCTGGAGGCCGGCGGCGAGGGCCTGACCCGCACCGGCGCCGCCGTGGGCTCGCCCGGTTTCATGTCTCCCGAGCAGTGCCGCGGCGAGGTGCTGACCGCCGCGAGCGACATCTTCTGCCTCGGCTCTGTGCTCACTTTCGCGGCCACCGGTTCGACTCCGTTCGGCGACGCCAACAGCGCGATGACCGCGCTGATGCTGCGCATCGTGCAGGGCCAGCAGGATCTGTCGGGCGTGCCCGAGGGCATCCGCGCGCTGATCGAGCGCTGCCTCGCGATGGAGCCGGGTGACCGGCCCTCGCTGGAGGAGCTGCTGGCGCTGACCGAGTCCGACGACGATGACGAGGAGCCCTGGCTGCCGGGCGCGCTGGTGGCCAAGCTCGGCCGGCACGCCGTGGAGCTGCTGGACTCCGAGGACCCGCTCCAGGCGCCGCCGAAGCCGGCGATGCAGCCGCCGCCGGCCATGCCGAACGTCCCGCCGACGCCGGCTCCGCCCTCCTCCATACCCAGCCCGCCCCCGCCCTCCGGCATGCCCATGGCGCCGCCGACGCCCACGCAGTACAGCGTCCCGGCCACGCCGCCGCCGAGCCCGCCGCCGCCGAACGCGGGCGTGGACGGCATGGCGACGATGACCTCGGCCGCGGCCGTCCCGCCGGGCGGCTACGGCTATCCGCAGGCGCAGAACAATCCCGCTTACGGCTATCCGCACGCGGCGGGCACCCCCGGCTACGGGTCGCCGGTGCCGGAGGTGCAGGGCCCGTACGGCGGTGGCTACCCGCCCGGCCCCGGTGGCCCGGGCGGACCGGGCGGCCCCGGCCCCGGGCACGGGCACGGCGGCGGGCAGCGGAAGAACATCACGTGGATCATCGTGGCCGCGGTCGCGGTGTTCGTGCTCGCGGCGGGCGTGGCCGTCGTCGCCATGAGCGGCGGTGACGAGGACCCGGACCCGAGTCCGACCGCGGGCCCCTCGACCGACCCGACGACCGAGCCGCCGACCGACCCGACCACCGAGCCGCCGACCGACCCGCCGACCGACCCGGAGGAGGACGCCACCGTCGGCTACGAGTACATCGGCGCCTGGGAGGGCGAGGTCCTCGACGAGAACGGCGACCCGAACGGCTGGTTCCAGCGGATCGAGATCAACGAGGGCTCGGCCGGCGACACGGTGACCACGCAGTGGACCCTGCTCAACTCCCTGCTGTGCACGGAGGAATCCTCGCTGGTCTCCTCCGACGGCGGGCTGGCCATCACCGGCACCGGGATCACCAGCACCTCGCCGTCCACGGACTCCTCCCGTTGTGAGCCCTACGGCGACCAGACCATCGAGGTCAACTCCGACGGCGGCCTGACGTGGACCGCCGGGTCGCTCTCCGCGCACCTCCAGATGGCGTCGCTCGGCACCGACGGCGACGGCATCCCGCTGGCCATCTACGACAACGCCTACACCTCGTCGGAGTACGGGATCACCTTCGAGTACTCGGCGTCGGCGGGCGAGCTGGCCGTCACGTACTCCAGCGACTCCTGCACCTGGGAGGCGCTGATGGTGTCGCGGGCCGACGACGATGTGTCGATCAAGGTCGGCCCGGGCGAGGCGACGTCGGGCGACTGCGACCCGCTGCCCGCCTACACGATCTCCTGGGACGAGGTGGAGTACCTGTCCGAGGCCGAGGAGCTGCGGTTCGAGCCGTGGGGCGGCGACGACGGCGGGTTCACCGCGGCCCTGACCGGCTGAGCGGCCCCGGCGGTCGAGCGCGAACGGGCGCGGGCCGGGTGCGTGGTGAACACGCGCCCGGCCCGCGGCCGTTGTACCGCCCCTTACAGGAACGAGTTGATCTGGATGGTCTCGTCGCGGCCGGGGCCGACGCCGATGGCCGAGATCGGGGCACCGGAGAGGTCCTCCAGCGCCCGGACGTACCCCTGCGCGTTCTTCGGCAGGTCCTCGAAGGAGCGCGCCTTGGTGATGTCCTCGGTCCAGCCCGGCAGATAGTCGTAGACGGGCTTGGCGTGGTGGAAGTCGGTCTGGTTGTAGGGCAGTTCCTCCACGCGCCGGCCGTCGATCTCATAGGCCACGCAGACCGGGATGCGCTCCCAGCCGGTGAGCACGTCCAGCTTGGTGAGGAAGAAGTCCGTCAGGCCGTTGACCCGGGTCGCGTAGCGGGCGATCACCGCGTCGAACCAGCCGCAGCGCCGGTCGCGCCCGGTCGTCACGCCGAACTCGCGGCCGATGCGGCGCAGCGCTTCGCCGTCCTCGTCCAGCAGCTCCGTGGGGAACGGGCCGGCGCCGACGCGCGTCGTGTACGCCTTGAGGATCCCGATCACGCGGCTGATCTTCGTCGGTCCCACGCCGGAGCCGGTGCAGGCGCCGCCCGCGGTCGGGTTGGACGAGGTGACGAACGGATAGGTGCCGTGGTCGACGTCCAGCAGCGTGCCCTGGCCGCCCTCGAAGAGGACGACCTTGCCCTCGTCCACCGCGCGGTTGAGGACCAGCACGGTGTCGCTGACGTAGTCCCGCAGCCGGTCCGCGTAGCCCAGCAGCTCGTCCATGACCTGGTCGGCGGCGATGGCGCGGCGGTTGTAGAGCTTGGCGAGGATCTGGTTCTTGTGGTCGAGCGCGGCCTCGACCTTCTGGCGCAGGATCGATTCGTCGAAGAGGTCCTGGACGCGGATGCCCTGGCGGTTGATCTTGTCGGCGTAGGTCGGGCCGATGCCGCGGCCGGTGGTGCCGATCTTCCGCTTGCCCAGGAAGCGTTCGGACACTTTGTCCAGCGTCTGGTGATACGGGGTGATCAGGTGGGCGTTGCCGCTGATCAGCAGGCGCGAGGTGTCCACGCCCCGGGCGCCCAGGCCGTCCAGCTCGGTGAACAGCACCGCGGGGTCGACGACGACGCCGTTGCCGATGACCGGGGTGCATCCCGGGGAGAGGATCCCGGACGGCAGCAGGTGCAGCGCGTACTTCTGGTCCCCGACGACAACGGTGTGGCCGGCGTTGTTGCCGCCCTGATAGCGCACGACGTAGTCCACCGAGCCACCCAGCAGATCGGTGGCCTTTCCTTTGCCTTCGTCACCCCACTGAGCGCCGAGCAGCACGAGTGCGGGCACAGGCGTACACCCCTTTCGAGCGGGGCATCTACGCAAGGGCTGCCCCGGATCGACGAAACCCCTGGCGCAATCGCGACAGGGGCTCTTGCACAGAGAGCTTACGGGAGACGCAGCCGGGAGGCGAACAGTCAGGTGCTCATCGTCATCGACCCGACGGCGCGGCGGACGGACGGGGAATCGGTGCGGATCGCCAGAGATGTCCTGAGCGCGGGGGCGGGCGAGGTCAAGGTATGCGTGCTGGAGGGACCGCACGCGCTGACGCGGGTGCTGGCTCGCAGGAACGGCCGGCGCGTGGTGATCGTCGGCGACGACGGCGCGCTGCTGCGGGCGGTGCGGCTGCTGCATCGCACCGGCGAACTCGGCACCAGCCCGCTGGCCATGGTGCCGGTGGGGCCGGGCCCTTCGGTGGCCGTGGCCCGCGCGCTGGGCGTGCCGACGGACGCCGTCGCCGCGTCGCGCGCGGTGCTCACGGGCACGGACCGGCGGCTGGACATGCTGACGGACGACGCGGGCGGGGTGGTGCTGGGGCCACTGGGGATCCCGGCCCCCAGGTCGCGCTCCTCGGGGGCGACGGGGCTGTGGTGGCGCACGGTGCACCGGCCGCGGCAGCGGCTGCGGGTGGAGGCGGACGGCCGGGTGCTGGCGGATGTGGACCGGCCGGTCGCGGGGGTGTCGGTGCGGGCGGCGAACGGGCTGGCGGAGGTCGTGGTGCGGCCGAGCCCGGCCGGGGCCGAACTGTCGGCGCGGGCCACGTCCGTGACCGTGTCGGGTCCGGCGTTCAGCTACCGCGCCGACGCGCTGGACCAGGGCCCGACCCGGGCCAGGACCTGGACCGTGCGCCCGGGGGCGCTGCGTCTGACGGTGCCCGCCGGCGGGCCCGCCTGATCAGGCGGGCGGCCGGTCACCGTGGTGGCGGGCGCGCCAGCGGTCGAGGATGTCGTTCATCTCACGCTGGAGGAACTCCAGGAACTCCGCCGCCTCGGACATCCGCCGGCCGGCCGGCGACCCGTCGCCGACCACCTCGACCCCGGAGCGCATGGTGGTCGTCCAGCGGCTGAGGATGGTGTCCCGGTTGGCCATCGCCTCGTACCAGAGGTCGTGATGGAGGCGGTAGCGCTCCCGGCGGGAGCCGGGCTGGCGCTCCCGGCTGACCAGGTGCACCTGGGCGAGGTAGCGCACGGCGCCGGAGATCGCGGCCGGTGAGATCTGGAGGCGCTCGGCCAGCTCGGCGGAGCTGAGCGTTTCCTCCTGCGACACGAGCAGGCAGGCGAAGACCCGGGCGGCCATCCGCTGCATGCCGGCCTCGGTCATGTCGGCGGCGAACCGCTCGACGAAGGCCGCCATGTCCGGTGTGTAGGGCTCGCCCAAGGGCTGATCATCCGCTCTTCGTGACATCAGATTGTGATCAATCACCGTGCCATCCTCCCATTCCCTCCCTCACATTTTGACGCTTCCTTAGCTTCACAAATTTGTGAAACAACTGTAGGTTCAGAACATGACCAAGGCAACCAACGCCATCACCGTCTCCGGCCTGGTGAAGACCTTCGGCCGGACCCGCGCTCTGGACGGTCTCGACCTGGAGGTGGAGACCGGCGAGGTGCACGGCTTCCTCGGGCCCAACGGCGCCGGGAAGTCGACGACCATCCGCGTCCTGCTGGGCCTGCTCCGCGCCGACTCCGGCTCCGCCGAACTGCTCGGCGGCGATCCGTGGAACGACGCGGTGCAGCTCCACAAACGGCTCGCGTACGTCCCCGGTGATGTCGAGTTGTGGCCGAACCTGAGCGGCGGGGAGGCCATCGACCTGCTCGCCCGGCTGCGCGGTGGCCTGGACAGGGAGCGCCGGAAGGACCTCATCGAGCGCTTTGACCTCGACCCCACCAAGAAGGGCCGCACCTACTCCAAGGGCAACCGGCAGAAGGTCGCCCTGGTGGCCGCCCTCGCGTCCAACGCCGAGCTGCTGCTCCTGGACGAGCCCACCGCTGGCCTGGACCCGCTGATGGAGGTGATCTTCCAGGACGTCATCGCGGAGGCGAAGGAGGCGGGCAAGACCGTGCTGCTCTCCAGCCACATCCTGGCCCAGGTGGAGAAGCTGTGCGATCGCATCAGCATCATCCGGCTCGGCAAGATCGTGCAGTCCGGGACGCTCCAGGACATGCGCCACCTCACCCGCACCACCATCGAGGCCCAGACGAACCAGCCGGTCACGGGCCTGGCCGAGCTGCCCGGGGTGCACGACATCCGCACCGAGAAGGGCCAGCTCCACTTCAGCGTCGACGGCACCCATCTCGACGCCGCCGTCCGCAAGCTCTCCGAGTTCGGCGTCCGCAGCCTGGTCAGCCACCCGCCGACGCTGGAGGAGCTCATGCTGCGCCACTACGGCGACGAGCTGGGGGCCCTGGAGGGCAACGGACAACACCACGCCGGAGCGACGCGATGACCGCCGCGACCGCCACCCGCCCCCCCGACACGGCGCCCGCCCCCCAGTCGCACGGACGGGGCAACGCGCTGGCGGGCACCGGGGCGCTCCTCCGGTTCAACCTGCGCCGGGACCGGATCCGGCTGCCGGTGTGGATCGGCGCGCTGTTCCTCGTCACCCTCTCCTCGGTCTCCAGCCTGGAGTCGTCCTACCCGGAGCCCGAGGACTGGGCCTCGATGAAGGACACCCTGGGCGGCCCGGCCGGGCTCGCCATGTCCGGCCCGGAGCACTACCTCAGCGGCGAGTACAACTTCGGCGCCATGACGGGCCACCAGTTCATCGGCTTCATGGGCATCATGGTCGCCATCATGAGCGTGCTCACGGTCGTGCGGCACACCAGGACCGAGGAGGAGACCGGCCGCGCCGAGCTGCTGCGCTCCAACGTGGTCGGCCGGCACGCCCACATGGCCGCCGCGCTCACCGTGGCCGTCGCCGCCAACCTGGTGCTCGCCCTGCTGCTGGCAGCCGGGCTCGGCAGCCAGGACCTGGCGGGCATCACGAGCAGCGGCTCGGTGCTCTACGGCGCGACCAGCGCCGCGATCGGCATCAGCTTCGCCGCCATCGCCGCCGTCACCGTGCAGATCACCGCGTTCTCACGCGGCGCCTCCGGCCTCGGCATGGCCGCCATCGGCGTCGCGTACGCGCTGCGGGCGGTCGGCGACGTCGGCACCGACGCGTTCTCCTGGCTCTCCCCGATCGGCTGGGCCCAGCGGACCTACGTCTACGTCGACGACCGCTGGTGGCCCCTCCTGCTGAACCTCGGGCTCATCGTCGGCGCCATCGCCACCGGCTTCTTCCTCAGCACCCGCCGCGACGTCGGCGCCGGGCTGCGCCCGCCGCGCCCCGGGCGGCCCACGGCCAGCGACGCCCTGGCCCGCCCGGTCGGCTTCGCGCTGCGGCTGCACCGCGGCGTGCTGATCGGCTTCGCCGCCGGTGCCGCGCTGTTCAGCCTGATGTACGGCTCGATCCTGGGCGACGCCGAGGAGCTGCTGGAGGACAACGACCAGCTCCGCGAGACCGTCGAGCGGCTCGGCGGCGACATCGTGGAGTCGTTCGCCTCCGTCGTCATGTCCCTCCTGGCCATCGTCGCCGCGGCCTATGTGGTGATGGCCACGCTCCGGCCGCGCGCCGAGGAGACGGGCGGCCGGGCCGAGCCGGTGCTGGCCACCGGGCTGTCCCGCACCCGCTGGGTGGGCAGCCACCTGACCGTCGCGCTGATCGGCGGCACGCTCATCATGCTGCTGGCCGGAGTCGGCTTCGGCATCTCCGGCGCCGCCTCGGCGGACGACGGCGACCTGATGTGGAAGCTCATCGGGGCGTCGCTGGCCTACGCGCCCGCCCTGTGGGTGACGGCGGGCATCTCGGTGACGCTGCTCGGGTGGTTCCCCAAGGCGTCGGCGGCGGCCTGGGTCGTGCCGGCCTACGCGTTCTTCGTCGTCTACCTGGGCGAGCTGACCGACCTTCCGGACGCCCTGAGCAACCTCTCGCCCATCGGCCACGTGCCGCAGGTGCCGGCCGCCGACCTGGAGTGGACGCCGCTGCTGGTCATGACCGCGCTGGCCGCGGGGCTCGTCTGGCTCGGCCTGCTGGGCTTCCGCCGCCGGGACCTGGAGACCAAGTAGCGGGAGAGACCGGGGAGTTCCGGACACCCGAAGAGACCGGACACACGAAGAGAAAGTGGGCACCTGAGTGCCCCTCAGACGGCCCGGCCGCCCCTTCCCCCGGAGGCGGCCGGGCTCCTTCGTGCGGAGCAACGAAGCACCCGGAGAGACCTCCTCGGGATGCGCGCACGGTCACACACTGTTCGCATGAGTGACAACCCGTCACGCCACCTCGCGTACGGCAGACGACCGGAGGTCACTCATCCCATGAAGTCCCTGCACCGTTCCGCCAGCCGCCTGTCCGCGACGGCCGTCGCCCTCACCGCGCTGAGCCTGGGCCTGGCCGGTCCCGCGCTCGCCCAGGACGACGCCAGGCCCGCCGCGGGCAACGTGTCACCCCTCACCATCTCGCCCAGCTCCGGCGGCGCCGGTACCACGGTCACCGTCAAGTCGTCCTGCCAGCCCAGCGGCCCGGCCACCTCGGAGGCGTTCCAGCAGAGCATCACCCTGCGGCAGAGCAACAGCCAGTGGATCGGCACCGGCCGGATCAGGACCAGCGGGCTCCAGGTCGGCCGCACCTACCCCGTCACCGTCCGCTGCACCGACGGCGTCACCCTCAGCACGTCGTTCACGTTCACCTCGGGCACGCCCAGCGGCGGCGCCTCGGCCGGCTTCGGCGGCGGCGCCGGGGCCGGGAACGGGGGCGGCGCACAGGCCACCGCGCTGGCCGTCGGCGGCGGCATCACGGTCGCCGGCACCATCGGCTATCTGTTCCTCGCCCGTCGCCGCCGCGCCGGCAACCACTACTGAGGGGCGCCGCGTGCCCGTCATCCCGGGGCTCGGCCGGCTGCGCCGGCTGACCCGGCTCGCGTCGGCGCCGCGCCGGCTGTGGGAGCGCGGGCGGGGCCTGACGGCCGGCCCGGTCACCCGCGCCGGCGCCGGGCTCCGGCGCGCCGCCGTGCCGCCGGTGACGGCCGTGCGGGCGCCGGCCGTTCGGATCCAGCGAGCGGTCGCCGGCGCCCTCGCGGGCCGGCTGCCCACGCGGCTGCCGATCAGGCTGCCGGCCCGCCCGGCGCGTCCGGCCCGTTCCGCCCGTTCTTCCGGTGCGGCGGTCCCGGCCGCCGGGGCCGCCGCACCGGAAACGGCGGAGGAAACGGACGCGGCTGAGGAAACGGCGGCGGTGCCGGACGCCGCCGTCCTCGCGCCGCCCGCCGGCCGGACCCGGCAGCAGCGGCTGTCCACGCGCAGCCGGCGGCTGGAGGCCACGGCCGCCGCCGCGGCCGTCACCGCCGGGCTGCTCGCCGGGATCTTCGCGCCCGGCGCCGGCGACGGAGTGCGCGAGGCCCGCGCCTCCAGCAGCATCGCGGAGGGCGTCTCCCGCCCCGGCGCGGTGGACGCCCCGGCCGCCGCCCCCGACGCGGGATCCACGGCGGACCTGGACGCCTCCATATCGGGCCAGCCGTCGGTCGTGGTCGCCCCGCCACTGCCGAGGTCCGATCCCCTTCGGGTGCGCATCCCCCAACTGGCCACGGACGTCGAGGTCTTCGGTGCCGACCTCGCCCCGGACGGCGGCCCGCCCTCCCCCTCGGAACAGGACGCGATGCGCGCCGCCTGGTACGCCGGGGGCGTCGCCCCGGGCGAACGCGGCGCCGCCATTCTCGTCGGACACCTGGACACATACAGCGGCCCGGCGGCCTTCGCCGGCCTCGGCTCGCTCCGCCCGGGCGAGAACATCGAGATCGACCGGGCGGACGGCCAGACGGCCGTCTTCACGGTGGACTCGGTCGAGCAGTACCCGAAGTCGGACTTCCCCGACCAACGGGTCTACGGTTCGGTCGACACCCCGCAGTTGCGGCTGATCACCTGCGGCGGCCGGTGGACGCAGGACGGCGGCTACGACTCCAACATCGTGGCCTACGCCCGGCTCACCGCGAGCTTCAGCTCGGCGAGCAGCCAGCCGGCGGCGCCGGTCCCGGGCACGAACATGCCGTAGTGGCCCACCCCGGGCAGCCGCTCCAGCCGCGCGCCGTGCCGCGCGGCATAGGCGTCGGACAGCTCGGGCGGCACCTGCCGGTCGGCGGCGCCGTGCACCAGCAGCACGGGCGCCGCCGGCCGGGGCAGCAGCAGCGGGTCGGTGACCGGCAGCAGCTCGCCCAGCCGGTCGCCGAGGAAGTCCCCCACCGCGCCCCGGCCGAGCCCGAGTTCGGCCGCGCGGCCCAGCCCGCCGACCGCGGCCACCCCCACCGTTCGCGCGATCCGGGCGGGCGCGGAAACGGCCGCCCACAGCGCGAGCTGCCCGCCGGCCGAGTGCCCGGCCAGCACCACCGGCCCCGTGCCGGGCAGCGCGGCGAGCCCCGCCGCGACATCGTCAAAGGTCGCCGGCCAGCCGCCGCCCCCGCCCGCCCGGCGGTACTCCAGCAGCGCCACCGGCACGCCGAGCCCGGCCAGCGCCACCGCGAACGGCACCAGGTACGCGCGGTCGTGGGCCTCCCGCCAGAACCCGCCGTGCAGCAGGGCCACCCGGGGCGCGCCCGCCCCGTACACGTCGATCACCTGCGCCGGACCCGGGCCGTACCGCACCGTCCGGTGCGGCCGGGGCGCCGGACGCGCCGCGAGCGCCCCGGCGAGTTCGGCCAGCTCCACGGCGTCCTGCCCGGTCTCCGGCTCCCCCGCGCTCACGGGTGCGCCGCCGCTTCCGACAGCGCCCGGCCCAGCTCGCGCGCCGCGCGCTCGGCGTCGGCGAAGGAGGTGTAGAGCGGGGCAAAGCCGAAGCGCAGCAGGTCCGGCGGGCGGAAGTCGCCGACCACCCCGCGCGCGATCAGCCGGTCCATCACCGCGGCGGCGTCCGCGCAGCGCAGGGCGATCTGGCCGCCGCGCCGCCGGTGCTCGACGGGCGTGACCAACTCGGCCGCGCCCGGCCGCACATGGACGGCGACCCGGTCCAGGAAGAAGTCGGTCAGCGCCAGGCTCTTCGCCCGCACCGCGGCGAGGTCCACCCCGTCCCAGACGCCGAGGGCGGCCTCCAGCGCGAGCAGCGACAGGATGTCCGGGGTGCCGACCCGGCCGCGGGTCACGCCGTCGGCCGGGGTGAACGCCGGGGCCATCGCGAACGGTTCCGCGTGCGCGTTCCAGCCGGGCAGCGGGGAGTCGAAACGCTCCTGGTGCGCCGCCCGCACATAGAGGAACGCGGGCGCGCCCGGGCCGCCGTTGAGGTACTTGTAGGTGCAGCCCACCGCCAGGTCGACCCCGTGCCGGTCCAGGTCCACCGGCAGCGCGCCCGCGCTGTGGCACAGGTCCCAGACGGCGAGCGCCCCGGCCGCGTGGGCGGCGGCGGTCAGGCCGGGCAGGTCGAGCAGTTCGCCGGTGCGGTAGTCCACGTGGTTGACCAGCACGGCGGCGGTGCGGGGGCCGACCGTCGCCGGGATCGCGGCGGCCGGGACGGCGCGCAGCGCACGGCCGGTGAGCCGGGCGGCGGAGCCGGCGATATAGCCGTCGGTGGGGAACGACGCCGCGTCCACGACGATCTCGTCCCGGTCGTCGCCGGCCAGCCGGACCGCCCCGACCAGCGCCTTGAAGAGGTTGACGCTGGTGGAGTCGCCGACAACGACCTGGCCGGGCGCGGCGCCCAGCAGCGGCGCGACGAGGTCGCCGACCCGTTCCGGCGCGGTCCACCAGCCCGACTCGGTCCAGGAGCGGATGCGCAGCTCGCCCCACTCGCGCGCGATGACGTCGGCCAGCCGGCCGGGCACGGCGCGCGGCAGGGCGCCCAGCGAGTTCCCGTCGAGGTAGACGGTGTCGTCCAGCACGAAACGGTCGCGCAGCGCGCGCAGTTCATCGGCGGCGTCGAGCGCGGCGGCGTCCCGTTCGGCGGCGTTCTGTTCGGCGGCGTTCTGTTCGGCGGCGTTCTGTTCGGCGGCGGAGCCGCGGTGCGCCTCAGACGTCGCCACGAGCGCTCCACAGCTCGGGGAACACCCAGCGCGAGGCCCGCTTCTCCAGCCAGGCCACGCCGGGCGAGCCGCCGGTGCCCGTCTTGCCGCCCATGGCCCGCCGGGTGGCGGCCAGATGGTCGTTGCGCCAGCGCCACACCAGCTCGGCGACCTCGGTCAGCGCCTCGCCCAGCCGCAGCAGGTCGCCGCCCTCCGGCGCCCGCGCGTAGATCCGCCGCCAGGCCGCCGCCACCGCCGGGTGCGGCTCGTACCGCTGGGCCGGGTCCCGGCCCAGCACCTCCCGCGGCATGGGCTCGCCATGGCGGTGCAGATAGGCCAGCGCCTCGTCGTAGAGGCTCGGCTCGCCCAGGGCCTTGGACAGCTCGGCGTGCGCGCGCGCCGTGCCCCGGTGCGGCACCAGCATCGACGCGGACTTCTCGCCCAGCAGGAACTCCAGGCGGCGGTACATCGCGGACTGGAAGCCGGACCCGTCGCCCAGCGCCGGGCGGTAGGCGTTGAACTCGCGGGGGGTGAGCCGGGCCAGCGGCTCCCAGGAGGCGTTCAGCGCGCGCGTCTCGGCGACTGAGCGGCCCAGCGCGGCCAGCGCGTCACCGAGCCGGTCGCCGCGCAGCGCGTCGGCGGCCGTACGCCACTCGTGCACCAGCACGGTGAACCACAGCTCCATGACCTGCGTGGTGACGAGGAACGCCATCTCGCCGGGGTCGTCGGTGAGCGGGTGCTGAAGGTGGGTGAGCACATCAGCCCTGACATATTTCTCGTAGGGGGTGGCGTCCTCGCCGAAGTCGGTCACCGGTTGCGACATCGTTGTCTCCTCACGGCTCGCTGCGCACGTCAGCGTACGTCCGGGCATGCGAAAGGCGCCCCGGGTCGTACGGGGCGCCTTCGGTGCGTGGGGCGTCAGGACAGCGTCTCGGCCGCGGTCGGCGAGCTGTCCCGGAGGAACTGGGTGCAGCGCTCGTACTCCTCCTGCTCGCCGATGGCCTGCGCGGCGCGGGCCAGCGCGTGCAGGGCGCGCAGGAAGCCCCGGTTCGGCTCGTGTTCGAACGGGATCGGGCCCTGGCCGCGCCAGCCGTTGCGCCGCAGCGCGTCCAGACCCCGGTGGTAACCGGTGCGGGCGAACGCGTACGACTCGACGGTGCGGCCCTCGGCGAACGCGTCGTCGGCGAGCTGCGCCCAGGCCCGGGAGGAGGCCGGGTACTTCGCCGCCACCTCGGCCGGAGCCGTGCCGGCCGCGAGCAGTTCGCGGGGCTCCGGGTCGTCGGGCAGGTGGGTCGGGGGCGGACCCCCGAGCAGATTCTCGTGAATGGCCATGTCGTCCAGTCTGCCGGTTGGCCGGGCGAAGGGCCGACAGGCCCCGGCCCGGCGCCTACTTCAGCCGGGTGCCGGTGGAGCGCAGGTCGGCGCACGCCTTGGTGACGCGCTCGGCCATGCCGCCCTCGGCCAGCTTGCCCCAGCTCCGCGGGTCGTAGGTCTTCTTGTTGCCGACCTCGCCGTCCACCTTGAGCACGCCGTCGTAGTTGCGGAAGACGTGGTCGACGATGGGCCGGGTGAACGCGTACTGGGTGTCGGTGTCCAGGTTCATCTTCACCACGCCGTTGTCCAGCGCGGTGGCGATCTCCTCCTGAGTGGAGCCGGAGCCGCCGTGGAACACGAAGTCGAACGGGCTCTGCTTGCCGTACTTGGCGCCGACGCCCTCCTGGAGGTCCTTCAGCAGCTCGGGGCGCAGGACGACGTTGCCCGGCTTGTAGACACCGTGCACATTGCCGAAGGAGGCGGCCAGCAGGTAGCGGCCGCGCTCGCCCAGGCCCAGCGACTCGGCGGTGCGCAGCGCGTCCTCGACCGTGGTGTAGAGGGAGTCGTTGATCTCGTGGCTGACGCCGTCCTCCTCGCCGCCGGTCGGGGTGATCTCGACCTCCAGCACGATCTTGGCGGCGGCGGCGCGGGCCAGCAGCTCCTCGGCGATCTCCAGGTTGTGCCGGAGGGTCTCGGCGGAGCCGTCCCACATGTGCGACTGGAAAAGCGGGTCCTCCCCGCGGGCGACGCGCTCCTCGGAAACGGCCAGCAGCGGACGGACGTAGCCGTCCAGCTTGTCCTTGGGGCAGTGGTCGGTGTGCAGGGCGATGTTCACCGGGTACTTCCGGGCGACCACGTGGGCGAACTCGGCCAGCGCCGTGGCGCCGGTGACCATGTCCTTGTGGTACTGGCCACCGAGGAACTCGGCGCCACCGGTGGAGATCTGGACGATGCCGTCGCTCTCCGCCTCGGCGAAGCCGCGCAGCGCGGCGTGCAGGGTCTGCGTCGAGGTGACGTTGATGGCCGGGTAGGCGAACTGGCCGGCCTTCGCCCGGTCGAGCATCTCGTTGTAGACCTCGGGGGTCGCGATGGGCATCTGTCCGCTCCTTGGAGTCTGTGTTGCGTTCGACTGCCCGAATATCCTCCCAGACGACCGGGCCCGCCGGGACAGCGCGCGACAGTTTCACGTGAAACCACTACGCTCCGTCATCGGCGCTGGCCATGCCGGGTCCACGGACAGCGAAAGGCACCGGCGGAACCCCTCACCCGCCGGTGCCCAAGACGGGCCTTAGCCCTCCGCAAGACCCAAATCGTCCATGGTGTACGCCGTGCGATACACCAGCCCTGCCTGCTCCACGGCCGCCGCCGCGCCGCGGTCCACGATGACGGCGACCGCGACCACCTCGGCGCCGGCCTCGTTCAGCGCCTCAACGGCGGTCAGCACCGAGCCGCCGGTCGTGGAGGCGTCCTCCACCGCCAGCACCCGGCGGCCTTGGACGTCGGGCCCCTCGATGCGCCGCTGAAGGCCGTGCGCCTTGCCCGCCTTGCGCACCACGAAGGCGTCCAGGCGGCGCCCCCGGGCCGCCGCTGCGTGCAGCATCGCGGTGGCCACCGGGTCCGCGCCCAGGGTGAGCCCGCCGACGGCGTCGTACTCCAGGTCCTCGGTCAGGTCGAGCATCACCTGCCCGACCAGCGGCGCGGCCTGTCCGTCCAGGGCGACCCGGCGCAGGTCGACGTACCAGTCCGCCTCCCGGCCGGAGGAGAGCACCACCTTGCCGTGGACGACGGCCTTTTCCTTGATCTGCCGCAGCAGCTCGTTCCGCACGCTCATGGCACCCGACCCTATGCCAGCCGGCGCCAGGTCCAGGTCGTCGAGATCTCCAGCGGCTCCAGCTCGGTGACCAGGCGCGGATGGGTGTTGAGCCCGTTCGGCGGCCCGGACTGCGGCTCGACGCACACCGCCTCGGGCAGCTCGTCGTAGACGACCACCCACTCGCTGCGGCTGGTGACCGTGAGTTCGAGCTGGCCGGGCCAGGTCAGGGTGACGGCGACGCCGTCCGCCATGCCGAAGCAGTCGTCCCAGGGGCCCGGCTTGGGGTCCACGCGGTGGCCGGTCGGCAGGTGGTCGGCGCCGCGTTCCTCCTGCCAGTCGGCGGTGAAGGCGATCTCGACGTCCGGCCCGCCCGGGGTGAGGTTCCGCAGGAACCACGGGTGCCAGCCGGCCTGCGCGGGGAACGAGTCGCCCAGCGTCTCCACGCCCAGGGTCAGCGTCACCCCGCCACCGTCCTCCGCGAGCGCCACCTCCTGGCTGACGCGGCCCGCGTACGGCCAGGGGTCGGTGAGCTCGCAGATGAGGGCGGCGGAGGTGACGTCGGCCCGCGCGGTCCGCCACGGCCGGTGCCGGACCGTGCCGTGGATGGCGTGCGGCCCCGCGTCCAGCGGCATCTGGTGGACGATGCCGCCGTTGCGGAACTGCCCGGCCCGGGTGCGTCCGCACCAGGGGGCCATGACGAAGGAGCCGAACCGCTCGCCTTGGCGCAGCAGCTCGATGCCGTCGATCACCAGCGAGGAAATCCGGCCGCCCTGATCGGGGCGGAGGGTCAACTCGGCGTCGGCGGCGCGGAGTCGTACTCCGCGATCGGTGTCGTGGGTGGTCACCCCACGACGATAACGATCTGATGTAGGTAAATCATAGCGGCGCCCTCATCCTGGACACCGGGAGTCCCGGAGACCACTCGACCAGGGCCGTCAGCGCCTCCGGCGCAGGATCCGTGTGACCACGATCACCGTGGCCAGCGCCACCGCGGCGGCCGGAGCGGCCCAGCGCAGCGCCGCCGCGGCACCCGGCGCCGACCCCGGCGCGGGCTCGGGGGCGTACCGGCCGCGCGGCGGCGCGTGGTCCACTTCTTCCGCGCTGCGCCCGATCATCGTGCGCCGGGCGAAGTCCGCCTCCGGCTCCGGCAGCGCGATGCCGTCCTCGTCCTCGGCCGGGCCCCGCAGCGGCGAACGCCCGGCCGCGGCCAGCACGTCGTCGTCCTCGTCGTCGAGGTCCGCGTCGATATCCGCGTCCAGCTCCGGGTCCAGTGAGGGCGGCGGAAGGTCCCGCTCCGGCACGCCGCCGAGGAAGCCCGGCTCCGGCTCGGGCTCGGGGGCGGCGGGAATCCCGGGGATGGCGCGCTCGTTGTCGTCGGGCTCGCCGATGCCGCCGGCCGTCGGCGTGGGCTCCTCGGCCAGCGCCAGCTCCTCGGCCAGCGACTCGGCGAAACGATCCAGCAGGCGGCGGGCCGCCGCCTGCCGCTGCCCGGTGGTGAACTCGCCGAGGCGGCCCGTGGACTCGACCGTGCCGTGGAAGCGGAGCGTGGTGCCGGTGCCGTCCGGCACCGGGCGCGGCATCACGGTGAGCGTCACGGTGGCGGAGCCGGCGCCCCGCGCCTCGGTGGCCCGGCCCTCGACGGTGAGCCGGCCGCCGTCCTCGGACCAGGTCCAGGTCAGCGTGCCGCGGTAGGTGATGGAGGAGGAGCCGATGCGCACCCGCAGCCGCCCGGCCGGCGCCGCCGGATCCGCCTCCGGGTCGAGGTGGAGCCCCGGCACACAGCGGACCGTCCGCCCGGGCTCGGCGAACGCGCTCCGCACCATCTCGGCGGGATAGGGCAGGAAGACCTCGTGCTCCATGGCGCGGAGCCTACCCACTGGATGGCGCATAAGGCACCGGTCACGGCAAAAGCACCACCCGGGCGGTGGCCCGGTCGTGCGGGGTCTCCGGCGTGGTGACCGGCGGGTCCCGGCTGATCCGCTCGGCCGCCGCGCGCTCCAGCGGCCCCACGGCGGCGGCACACCCCAGCAGCACCGCCACCACACCGACGTTGAGCAGGAAGAGCCGGCGCCGGCCGCGCCGGGTGAGGTCGCCGCGGAAGAGCCACAGCACCACCATGGCGCCGGCCAGCGCGTTGACCACGCCGGTGCACAGCGCCGCGTTGAGCTGGCCGAGCAGCGGCAGCAGGAGAAAGGGGAACGCGAGCCCGCCGAGCAGCGCGCCGACGTAGTCGGCGGCGGACAGGTCGGCCACCGCGCGCCCCGCGTCCTGCTCCCGGATGCGCTGGATCAGCGTCATCAGCAGGGGCATCTCGGCGCCGATCAGCACGCCGATGGCCAGGGAGAAGGCGATGAGCATCGGTCTCGCCTCGCCGAACCACAGGAAGCACACATAGAGAGTGGTCGCCGAGCAGCCGCCGACCAGCGCGAGCAGCGCCTCGATCAGCCCGAAGTTGACCGAGGGGCGCACCCGCAGGCGCTTGGCGCCCAGGGATCCGAGCCCCATCGCGAAGACCATCAGCGACAGCACGATGGACGTGTGCGTGACGGTGTCGCCCACCAGGTAGTCGGCGAGCGCGATGAGTTCGAGCTCGTAGACGAGGCCGCAGGCGGCGCAGACGAAGACGGCGGCGAGGACAAGTGAGCGCCCGACCCCGGCCGATACCGGCAGCACGGCGACCGGAGAACGCTCGACAGTCGGGCGCTCGGCTTCGGGCGTGTCGATCATGAACCGAACGTTACGTCACACTTCGGGTTCGACCTGTCACCCACAGGAGTGGACTTGGCGGAGTCGGTGGCGCCGCCCACGCGGGTGCGGGTGGCCACCAGGCGCCGCTCCTGCGGATACGCGTGCCAGGTGCGCCAGTGCACCTGGCCGCCCCGGCGCTGGGCGAGAAGCGCGGTGAACGCGTTGGGATCACCGGGGAAGAGGCCCGCGAGCCCGTGCGGGTGCTCGGCGACCAGGGCCAGCAACTCCTGGGCGCGGCCCGCGAACGAGCCCGCGCTGAGCGTCTCCACCCGGGCGGCGAACTCGTACTCGAAGTTGCCCAGGCGCCTGGACACGCCGAGCGGCAGCGGGGTGGTGCTCCCGGGCATGCAGGCGACGGTCTCGGAGCAGGTGCCCTCGTTGCAGTCGAGCAGTACCTGGTGGGACGCGCCGAGCACCCGCAACTGCACCTGGGCTCCCGCCAGTTCGAGAACGAGGGTGGCGAGGGACGGCAGTGGCTCCCGGCCCAGGGCCCAGGCCAGGTCGCCCGCTCGGGTGTCGGTGAAGGGGGTGTGGATCGTCGTGAGCATGGGTCGGCTCCCGCATGCACGCAGTTGAGGGTGGTGCGCCCGACCCTCCGGAGACAACGGGACCACCGAATCACGTAACACGCCGCCGCCACAGGGTTTTTACCCAACTTCGGCAGCTTTCCATCCCGTCGGGGACAGGGTGGGTCAGGTGTTCATCAATCGCCCGCCCGCAATCCGAACATTTATGCCCGGTCGACGCGCGAAGACCCCGGCGAATAGGCCCGGTTGGTGGGCAAATGCGACGGAATGCCGGTCACGGCGCGGCGTTCTTCACATCTCGGCTGCACAACGACCACTCCGGTGCACTTGTTACCGCCTCCCGCTGTGAGGAAGCTCTCGGGAACTTCACACCCGAAGCCACAACATCGCGGAAGGCCCGATAGATGAGGCGATTCGGCAGAATGTCGAGGCTCGTCGCGGCCACGCTCGGAGGCGTCCTCGTCCTCTCGGCGTGCGGCAGCGACGACGACGAAGGCGAGTCCAACGACGAGGGCGGCGGCGGCCCCAGCGGCACCATCACCTACGCCATGGCCCAGCCGTTCCAGGCCTACAACAACACCACCGCGTCGGCCAACACCGTCGCCAACGGCCAGGTCACCGAGTGGGTGCTCTCCGGCTTTTGGCACTTCGGCAACGAGGACGGCCAGTTGGTGGAGGACACGACCTTCGGCACCTACGAGAAGACCGCGGACGACCCGCTGACCGTGGAGTACACGATCAACGAGGAAGCGGTCTGGTCCGACGGCGAGTCCATCGACTGCGACGACATCATGCTGTGGTGGACCGCGCAGAGCGGCGCCTTCGACGGCCTGTTCTCCGCGGTGGGCACCGACGGCGTGGAGGACACCGCCAAGCCGGAGTGCGCGCCGGGCGACAAGTCGTTCGCGCTGGTCTACGACACCCCGTTCGCGGACTGGATCTACAACGGTCCCAACCACGGCAACCAGACCATGCTGCCCGCCCACGTCGTCGCCGAGCAGGGCGGCCTGACCAGCGAGGAGTTCCTCACGGCGCTCCAGGGCGACGACCCCGCGCCGCTCCAGGAAGCCGCCACGTTCTACAACGAGGGCTGGACGATGGCGGGCGGCCTGCCCGACCCGGCGCTCATCCCGTCCTCGGGCCCGTACATCATCACCGACTTCCAGCCGGAGCAGTCGGTCACCCTCACGTACAACGAGAACTACTGGGGCGACCCGCCGGCCGCCGAGGAGATCGTCATCCGCATGATCGCGGAGGAGGAGCAGGTCGCGGCGCTCCAGAACCGCGAGGTGGACATCATCGAGCCCCAGCCCACCGTGGACCTGGCCGAGCAGATCACCTCCGCCTCCGACATCGAGTCCCAGGTCGCCGAGGAATACACCTACGAGCACCTGGACTTCAACTTCAACGACGGCCCGTTCGCCGACTCGCTCCCGCTGCGCCAGGCGTTCGCGCTGTGCGTGCCGCGCGAGACCCTCGTGGAGAACCTGATCCGCCCGGTCGTCCCCGACGCCCAGGTGAAGGACGTCCGCAACGTGGCGCCCTGGGACCCCGGTTACGAGCAGGCCGTCGAGGCGTCGGCCGCGTCCATCGAGGAGTTCGGCACCCAGGACATCGAGCGCGCCCGGCAGATCCTGGAGGAGGAGGACGCCGTCGGCACGACGGTGCGCCTGGCCACGCTCGACAACCAGCGCCGCAACGACGCCGGCACGCTGATCACCGAGGCGTGCAACGAGGCCGGCTTCAACATCGAGTTCACCGCCGAGCTGGACTTCTTCGACAGCCGGCTGCCGGAGAACCGCTGGGACGTGGCCATGTTCGCGTGGTCCGGCTCCCCCGACCGGTCCGGCTGGAACTCCACCTTCCGCTCCGTCACCGAGTGCACCCCGGACGGCAAGGGCAACAACAACGGCTGCTACTCCAACCCCGAACTCGACGAGCTGCTCGACCAGGTGCTCCAGACCTCCGACCTGGCCGAGGCCGAGCGGATCACCGCCGAGATCGAGGCGCTGCTGTGGGAGGACATGGTGACGATCCCGCTCTACCAGCACCCGGGCATCACCGCCTGGAGCCCCGGCGTGGAGAACGTCGTTCCCAACCCGTCGCAGAACGGCATCGCGTGGAACGCCTACGAGTGGAGCAGGGTCTGACCGGCTGACGCCGTCGTGGCGTCCGACGAGTAACGCCAGGCAGGGCCGGGGGACCGCAACTCCCCCGGCCCCGCTGGCCGCTTGGGTCCCCTCTCCGCCGACCGTCCCCAGCGGTCCCGCGCCCCCGTCCCCCATCCCCCAGGAGTACGCGCCATGCTCGTCTTCATCCTGCGGCGGCTCTTCGTCTCGGTCTGGGTCTTCCTCGCCGCCACGGTGGTGATCTTCTTCCTGGCGGTGAATGTCAGGGACCCGCTGGCCGAGGCCAGGCAGTTGCCCGACAACGCCCGGGAGGCGGCGATCGCGGAGATCCGCGAACGCATGCACCTGGACGACCCCGTCCTCGTCCGCTACCTCCGCTGGCTGGGCGACGCCGTCACCGGTGACCTCGGCGTCAACCGCCAGGGCCAGGATGTCAACGCCATGCTGGAGGGCGCGTTCACCGCCACCCTGCAACTGGTCACCGGCGCCACGGCCATCGCCATCGTCGTCGGCATCACCATCGGTGTGATCTCGGCGCTGCGGCAGTACACCGCTCTCGACCAGACCGTCACCTTCGTCGCGTTCGTCTGCTTCTCCCTGCCGGTCTTCTGGGTCGGCACGCTGCTCAAGCAGTTCCTCGCGCTGGACTTCAACGACTGGCTCGCCGACCCGGAGATCTCCCCCCTCTTCATCGGCGGCATCGCGCTGATCACCGGCCTGGGCTGCGGCTCCCTGGTGGTAGGGGACCGCCGCGCCCGGCTGTCGGTGTTCGCCGCCACCACCGCCGGCATGGCCGTGCTGCTCGCGGTGCTCTCCGCCACCGAGTGGTTCGCCGAACCCGGGCTCGGCCCCGGCGTGATCGCCCTCTCCGCGGCCGGCGGCGCGATCGGCTTCACCACGCTGGTCAGCGGGCTGGAGTGGCAACGCCCGCTCCAGGCCGCGTTGTTGGCCGCCGCTCTCGGCGTGGTCGCCTCGTTCGCCCTGGACCCGGTGCTGGACGACCCGACGCTGATCACCATCGGCGGCCTCGCCGTGCTGACCGTCGCGATCTGCGCGGCCGTGGGCTGGCTCCTCGGCGGCGCGCTGCACCGCCGTTCCGCCATCCCGGCCACGGTGCTCACCGGCCTGTTCACCGGCGCGGTCATCTTCACCGACCGGATGCTGTGGAACTTCGACAACTACAGCGAGTCGGTCGGCGGCCGGCCCATCTCCACCGTCGGCGCAGAAACCCCCAACTACGAGGGCACGTTCTGGGAGAGCGGCCTGGACTCGTTCGGCCATCTCGCGCTGCCCACGCTCGCGCTGGTGCTGCTGTCCCTCGCCACCTACACCCGCTACACCCGCGCCAGCATGCTGGAGGTGATGAACCAGGACTACGTGCGCACCGCGCGGGCCAAGGGCCTGAGCGAGCGCGCGGTGATCACCCGGCACGTCCTGCGCAACGGCCTCATCCCCATCACCACGCTGGTCGCCTACGACATCGGCGCCATCCTCAGCGGCGCCGTGGTGACCGAGGAGGTCTTCGGCTGGTCGGCCATGGGGCACTTGCTGTTCACCGGCATCGCCCAGGGCGACCCGATGCCGATCATGGCCTTCTTCATCGTGGCGGGCGGCGCGGTCGTGGTCTTCAACATGATCGCGGACATCGCCTACGCCTTCGTCGACCCCCGCATCCGGCTGTCGTAAAGGAGCGAAAAGGCCATGACCAACACGGTTCTCAGGGACCCGACGCAGTCGGCCGCGCAGGGCATGACGATCGTCGCCCGCTCCCAGGGCCAGCTCATCCGCCGCCGCTTCCTGCGGCACCGCGGCGCCCTGGCCGGGATGGTGCTGTTCCTCCTGGTGGTGGGGCTGGCCGTCACCTCCATCGGCGCCGGCCCGATCCCCGGCTGGTGGGACAAGGAGCCCACCGCCACCGGCTCGGTCACCGGCGGCGGCGACCCGACCCTCTCCGTGCTGCCCGGCTTCCTGGGCGGCGGCGGGATGCACCTGGGCGAACACCCCTTCGGCCAGGACAACGTGGGCCGCGACTACTTCGCCCTGACCATGCGCGGCACCCAGGTCTCGCTGGTGATCGCCGTCATCGTCGGCCTGGTCGCCACGCTCGTCGGCACCGTGATCGGCGCGACGGCCGGCTACTTCCGCGGCTGGACCGAGGCGGTGCTGATGCGGCTCACCGACGTGGTGATCGCCATCCCCACGCTGCTGATCGCCGGGCTCATCGGCGTCATCGTCGCCGACAAGGGCATCGTGCTCTTCGCGGTCTTCCTCGGGCTGGTCCTGTGGACCCAGATCGCGCGGCTGGTGCGCGGCCAGGTGCTCTCGCTGCGCGAGAAGGAGTTCGTGGAGGCGGCCCGCTCGGTCGGCACCCCGGCCGGCCGCATCATCTTCAAGCACATCCTGCCCAACACGATGGGCATCATCATCGTCGCCGCGACGCTCGCCATCGCCAGCGCCGTGCTCACCGAGTCCGCACTGTCCTTCGTCGGGCTCGGCGTGCAGCCGCCGGACACCTCGCTCGGCCGGCTGATCACCGACTACCGGTCGGCGCTGTCCGTCCGGCCCTGGCTCTTCTACTGGCCGGGCCTGTTCATCGTCGCCATCGCGCTGTCGGTCAACTTCATCGGCGACGGCCTGCGTGACGCCTTCGACCCCCGACAGACCCGGGTGCGTGACTGAATGTCCCTGACTCCTGCCACCCCAGACGTGCCCGCCCCGGCCGGCCCCGGCACCGCCGCCGTGACCGAGGCGGCCGAAGAGGTCCACACCGCCCGGACCCTGGCCGACTCCCGGCCGCCCGGCGACGAGGTGATCCTCGCCGTCGAGAACCTGACCGTCGAGTTCCCCACCGACGACGGCGTCGTCCGCGCCGTCCGCGGCGTCGACTACGAGCTGCACGCCCGCGAAGTGCTGGGCATCGTCGGCGAGTCGGGGTCCGGCAAGTCCGTCTCCTCGATGGCGGTGATGGGCCTGCTGCCCGGCAGCGCCCGCGTGCGCGGCAGCATCCGCTACCGCGGCCAGGACCTGCTGACCATGCGGCCCAAGGAGCAACGCGGCCTGCGCGGCCGGAAGATCGCGATGATCTTCCAGGACCCGATGACCTCGCTCAACCCGGTCCGCACCATCGGCGACCAGCTCGCCGAGGCCGTTCTCGCCCACCATCTCGTGCCGCGCAAACAGGCGCTGGGCCGGGCCCGGGAGATGCTGGAGCTGGTCGGCATCCCGCAGGCCGGCCGGCGGCTGGGCGCCTACCCGCACGAGTTCTCCGGGGGGATGCGGCAGCGCGTGATGATCGCCATGGCCATCATCAACGACCCCGACGTCATCATCGCCGACGAGCCCACCACCGCCCTCGACGTCACCGTCCAGGCGCAGATCCTGGAGAAGCTGCTGGAGGTCAAGGACGCGGTGGACGCCGCGATCCTGCTGATCACCCACGACCTCGGGGTGATCGCCGGCATGGCCCACCGCACGCTGGTGATGTACGCGGGCAAGCCGGTCGAGATCGGCGACACCGACGACGTCTTCTACGAGCCGCGCATGCCCTACACCGCCGGGCTGCTGGGCTCCATCCCCTCGCTCGACGGCGAACGGGACGTCCGGCTGCGGCCCATCACCGGCAGCCCGCCGTCCCTGATCAGCCTGCCGCCCGGCTGCCCGTTCTCCCCGCGCTGCCCGCTGGCCACCGATGTCTGCCGGGAGACCGAGCCGCCGCTCGCGGATGCCGGCGGTCGTCATCTCGCCGCCTGCCACCACAGCGACCAACTGGCCGAGGCGGCCGACGCCACCGCGTTCTTCAAGGAGGAGCGATGACCGCGACACCGCAGCTCGCCAAGGAGCCGGCCGGCGACGCCGAACTGCTGCGGGTCACCGACCTCGTGGTCAACTTCCCCGTGCGCGGCGGCGGTCTCGTCCGCCGCGTCACCGGGCAGGTCCAGGCCGTCAGCGGCGTCTCGTTCGCCGTCGGCCGGGGCGAGACGCTCGGCGTGGTCGGCGAGTCGGGCTGCGGCAAGTCCACCACCGGGCGGGCCGTGCTCCAGCTCATCCGGCCCACCTCCGGCTCGGTGACCTTCGAGGGCCAGGAGATCACCGGCCTCACCGGGGCGCGCCTGCGGCAGGTGCAGCGCAGCGCGGGCATGGTCTTCCAGGACCCCTACGCCTCGCTCAACCCGCGGCTGCCGGTGAACGACATCGTCGCCGAGCCACTGAAGGTGGCCGGGCGCTGGCGCGACGGCGGCAAGGCGCGGGTGGCCGAACTGCTGGAACTCGTGGGGCTCAGCCCCGAGCACGGCAACCGCTACCCGCACGAGTTCTCCGGCGGGCAGCGGCAGCGCGTCGGCATCGCCCGCGCGCTGGCCCTCCAGCCCCGGCTGCTGGTCCTCGACGAGCCGGTGTCCGCGCTGGACGTGTCGGTCCAGGCCGGCGTGGTCAACCTGCTGGAGGACATCCAGGACCGGCTGGGCGTCGCCTACGTGTTCATCGCGCACGACCTGTCGGTCGTCCGGCACATCTCCGACCGGGTCGCCGTCATGTACCTGGGGAAGGTCGTGGAGACCGGCAGCCGCGACGACGTGTACGAACGGCCCTCCCACCCGTACACCCAGGCGCTGCTGTCGGCCGCGCCGCTGGCCGACCCCGTGAAGGAACGCCGCCGGCGCCGCACGGTGCTGACCGGCGACGTGCCCAGCCCCCTCGACCCGCCCAGCGGCTGCCGGTTCCGCACCCGCTGCTGGAAGGCGCGGGACATCTGCGCCACCGAGGAGCCGGCGCTGACCGACCGCGGCACCGGGCACCCCGTCGCGTGCCACTTCGCCGGGGAGCCCGGCGGACCCGGAACCCCGTAAGTCCCCACGGGGCGCGGCCTGTCCGGCGGGAGTGCGGGTTCCCGCCGGACAGACCCCGCGGTGGCGCCCCCGGGCCTCCCACGCCCGGCGGGGCCACCGGCTCATGAGGCGGGCAGCGGGCGGTGGCTGAGGATCGCCTGCTGCATTCCGCGCAGCCGCGGCCCGGGATACAGGCCGCGGTCCACCAGGTGGCGGTTCGCCTGCTGATAGACGGCCAGCGCCGCGCTGCCGTCGCCAGCCTGATGCAGCGCCCGCATCAGCAGCTCGTACGCCGTCTCATCCGTCGGCTGGCCCAGCAGGTGCTGGCGCAGCAGGTCCTGTGCCCGGGCCTCCCGGCCCGACTCCAGCCACAGCCCGGCCAGTTCGAGCAGCGCCCGCCGCCGGTGGCCGTTCATCCGCGCCACCCAGCTCTCCAGCACCGGGCCGTGCGGGATGCCGCTCAGCGCCGGGCCGCGCCACAGGTCCAGCGCCTCCTTCAGCAGCGCCGCGCGCTCCTCGGCGGCGGTGGTGCGGTCGGCCCGCTCCAGCAGCTCCCGGAACGTGTCCGCGTCCAGCCGCGCGTCCCGCAGGACCAGTTCGTAGCAGCCCAGCATCGTCCGCACCGCGTCGGCGCCCAACTCCCGACGCAGCAGGCGGATATAGCTGCGGATGTTGGCCACCGCCGAACTGGGCGCGCGGCCCTGCCACAGTTCGGCGACGATCCGGTCCAGCGGCACCGGCCCGTCCGCGACGAGCAGCATCGCCAGCAGCGCGGTCGGCTTGGGCCACATCGGCCGCGCGGCGGCGCCGTCCCGGGTGAGGGAGAACGGTCCCAGCAGCCGGAACGCGCAGGCCGGGGACACGGAGATCGCGAGGGGCGTGGACACGTAGGTCTCCGTTCTCTCTCCGGATGAGCGACGCGCCGAATCCTGCCGGACCTTGCTGAGAGAAAACTTGACAGAAGCTGACTGACGGCTGTGCAGACCGCCTTCACGGTAACGGATGGGGGTGCGGGTTCACCTCCTCCGGCGCGAGCGGCCGGTCCCGGTGGCCCAGCCGGACCGGCGCGGCGGGCAGCCGCGGCAGCCCGGTGACCCGGCGGTGGGCGTGCCCGAACGTCAGCGGCAGCGCGCCCGGCACCAGCACCTTGACGCAGCGCAGCCCGCCGGCCCGGTGCTCGGCCGCGGTCTGGTCGACCACGATGACGTCCATGCCGTGCCGGGTGAAGCGCCGCACCGCCTCGCGCAGGTTCTCCCGGAGGTCGTCGGCGGCGAACCCGCCGGGCTCCTGGCCGATGTCCGCCGTCTTGCGGCTCGGCTGGGCGGCGGTGAGAAAGTCCAGCCGGGCCGCCGCGCCCGGGTTCGCGTACAGCAGCGCGTGGTCGTCCATCCCGCGCACCAGCGCGGGGTCGGCGGCCATGCGCCGGGCGCGCGCCGTCTCGTCCTCGTCGGCGTAGCGGCCCAGCAGCGTGGTCAGCGCCGGGCTCAGCTCGTGCAGCGCGCCGCTGATCGCCGTCTCGGGATCGGCGTGCGAGCCGCCCGCGCAGACCAGGGCGGGCCTGCCGTCGTCGGCCGGGTTGACCGCCATCGCCCAGACACAGGGGATGCCCTGCTCGGTGGAGATGTCGAACGCCCGCACGCGGTAGCCCGTTTCGGCCCGCACCGTGGCGGCCAGCAGCGGCACGGTGCGGTCGGCCGCGGTGCTCAGCTCGATCTCCGGGGCCGGCAGCCGGGCGTACCAGGTCAGCAGGAACGCGTCCCGTTCGGCCACCTCCAGCAGCCCGTACAGGATCGCCTCCTCCAGACTGCCGCCCAGCGCGCACCCGTTGGACGTCTCGTAGACGAAGCCGCGGCCCGCCTCCCGGTACGCCAGCGTCTCCGGCACCAGCAGCGGCTCGCCGCGGGCGAACGACCAGCCCCACACCCAGCGCAGGGGCGCCTCGGGCGAGAACGGCTCGAACGGGAAGCCGCGCAGCGCGTACTGCTCCGGCGTGTGCACGCCCACGGTCGCCGGGTCCACGGCTCGGTCGCCCAGCTCCGCCAGGCTGGCCACCACCGCGGTGCCGCGCCCGCCGGGCGAGCCGCCGTACCGTTCCACCGCCTCCAGCAGCGCGGTCAGCCGGCTGGCGCGGTACGTCGCCGCGCGGCCGTGGCCCGCGTCGCGGCGGCCGGAACGGAACCCGACCGGCGCGGAGGTCACCACCAGCCCGCCCGAACTCCGGCCCTCCAGCGTGCCGATGAGCCCCACCTGCTCGTCCACATAGGTCTCGGTCAGCGCCGGCAGCTCCTCGCCGATCGCCCGCGTGCGATAGGTCCCCGGCCGGTACGCCGGGCGGGCGCGCAGCTCCGGCACCGCGCGCTCGGCGGTGTCCTCGGGCACGCCGCCGCACACCGGGCAGAGCGGGTCGGGCAGGAACGGGTGGCGGGAGACGGACAGTTCGTCCAGGGCGACGCGCAGCAGCGCCCGGCGCGTGCGCGGCTCCCCGGCGGCCGGGTCGCTCAGCCGCTGGGCCTCCTCGGCGACCAGCCCGCCGACCAGTTCGGCCGCGCCCCCGGTCAGCCAGGACGAGGGGCGGGCGGCCAGCGCCGCGCCGTGCCGCTGCCGCACCAGGTCCCGTTCCGCCTGGTCGGGCCGGATGCGGCGGGCGCGGTCGGCGGCGCAGTCGGCGCAGCCCGCGGCGCCCGGCTCCTCCAGCGGGCCGATCACCGCGTGGCTCAGCTCGGTGCGCACCGGCAGCCAGGCCATGCCGTGGTCCGCCGCCGTGCGCCGGGCGGTGGCGTGCAACGCGGTGTCCCAGCCCTCGTGCACGGCGACCAGCAGGGCGCGCGACCCGGCGGGCGCGCCGCCCCGGGCGAGGATGGCGTCGTGCAGCGCCCCGCCGGAGCCGAGCACGCAGAGCCGGGGGCGTTCGCGAGGGGGACCGGGCATCGTCACACCACCACCACGTGGACGAGGTACGGCACGCGTTCCACGATGGCCGGATCGTGGTCGAGCGGGACCGCCACCGCGGTGCCGGCGATGGTGCGCAGCCGGGCCGCGACCGCGGCGACGCTGAGCGCGGCGGGCTCGGCGGGCTCCGCGGCCGGGCGCGGCTCCTCCCCGCGCAGCACCCGCGGCAGTCCGGGCACCACCGGCCAGGGCGCGTAACCGGCCTGGTGGTGGGCGCGGGCCTGCACGGCGAGCAGCACCTGCCGCAGGCCGTCGGTGAGCGCCGTGCCGGCGGTCAGGCCCGCGCCGCAGGCGAGGGTGACCGGGCCCTGACAGAACGCGAACGTGGGGACGCCGAGCGGGCCGGTGATGTCGAAGACATCCGGCAGCTCGCCCAGTTCGGCCAGGATGTCGCGGCAGCGGGCGCCGTCCTCGTCCAGCGGCACCTCGTCCAGCGCCACCGGCGGATAGGGGCGCGCGGTCTCCCGCAGCCGGAACACGGTCAGCCGGCGGCAGTGCGCGAGCAGCCCCGCGGTGACCGCCTCCTGCCAGTCGTAGCCGCCGACCACCGCCGAGTACGGGTCGGCGGCCGGCCGCCAGGGCCGCAGCCCGGGGAACGCGTCGGCCACCGGGATCCGGCGGATCCGCGTGGGGTCGGCCAGCTCGTAGCCGGGCACGGCCGGACCGCCCCGGCGGCCCGGCTCGTCCGTTCCCTCCTCCGGCAGCAGGCGCGGGTCGAACCGGCCGGCCGCGTACCGGGCCAGCGCGGTGAGCGCGGCCTGGCCGCGGGCCGTCTCATAGCCGAAGCCGACGCCGGTCGCCGTGACCGCGGGCCGCTCGCGCACCACCGCCTGGCTGACGTGCAGCGGCGACTGGGCCCAGGCGGTGTCCGCGTAACGGAAGACGCCCAGCCGCTCGTCGGCGCAGTCCCCGACACGCTGGGCCAACTGCCGCTCGGTGAGCCGCATTCCACGGCGCAGGGCGCGTATCCGCTCGTGGAAACCGGCCCGGGGGCGCGCGGGCAGGGGCAACGCGCTGGGGTGCGGCGGGAATGTGCGCGTCCGGTTCGTCAGGGTTTTCAGGTCCACGCCGGTCAGCCGCGCGCGTGCGCCGGGCGGCACGGCCTCGGTGAGCGTGCGGAACGCGTCCCGCACCAGCCGCGCGGCCACGGCGGTCCCGGCGGCCGGGCCCGGTTCGGCGGGCGCGGACCGGGCGGCCGCCGGCTCCAGCCGGGGCCAGGCGGCGGCCCAGTGGCCGGGCGCGCCGTCGTCGCCCGCCCAGGTCTGGAGCGGCACCAGCCAGGCCTCGGCGCCATGGACGACGACCTGGGCCAGGGGCACCCGGGCGGCCCGCGCGGCGCGCTCGATCAGCAGCGCCCGCTCGGGCCGCTGGTCGCCCACGTGCAGCACCAGGTGGACGTGGTTCAGCAGGGCCGCCGCCGCCCCGGCGTCCGCCGGTTCGGCGGCCGGGGCCCAGGTGAGGCCCTGGCCGGAGTCCCGGGCGCACCACTCCGGTTCGGGGGCGCCGTCGAACGCGGCGACGCGCACGGCGCGCAGCCCCGAGGTCAGCGCGGCCCGGGCGACCGCCGCCAGCAGCGGGCCCTCCCCGGCGACGAGGGTGCGCAGCGCGCGGTACCGGGCGAACGCGGCGGCGGCGCCCTCCCGGTGCCAGCCCAGATAGGAGATCTCCGGCGCGTACTCGCGGGCCTCACCGGCGGTCAGCTCCGCCGGTTCCGCCGCGCCCGCCCGGGTGAGCAGGCCCGCGTCGGTGAGCCGCAGCACGAGCCGTTCCACCGTGTCGCGGTCGCGCGGGGAGAGCCCCTCGGTCAGCTCGGCCAGCGTGCTGCCCTCGGCCAGCTTCGGCACCAGCCGGTCCAGCCAGCGGGCGGTGGACCGCCCGGCCAGCCGCACCGGACCGCGCGGCGTCAGGATGTACGCGCCGTCCGGGGTCGTGGCGTGATAGGCGTCCCGCCGCAGGACGAGCCTCATGCCGCCGCCCCGGGCGCGTTCGCGATGCGTCGCTTCATCAGGTGGAGCACTCCCACGTGTTCGGTCACCAACACACAACGCTGCCCGAGGGTTTCGTCGTGATGCGTATCGGTGTCAACATCCGTCACGTCCGCCACCGGCTGGCTCCTTCCCCCGTCGGGAAACGATGCCCGCAAGCATGCCCCGGGTGGCTGGTCGGCCACCTTGACAGGTTCTGAAACGCCGCTTCCGGAGCTCGTCCTCCATGCGGAGCAGACGGGCCGTTCGGCGACCGGCCCGACAACGATGAACCCCTGGGCCGGGGAGGGATGACGCGTGGAGTGGGATAGGCTCGCCCGCTTCGCCGAGCCCGGGCGGCGGCTGGTTTTCCGAGTGCTAGGCGGAGGTGTCCCGGGGTGGCTCGGCCAGCAGGCGTTCGACGCGTTCGACCTTGCTAGTGAGGCCGTCGGTGACGCCGCTCCTGAGGTCGGCCTTCAGCACCAGGCTGACCCGGCCGGCGCGAGCGGAGACCGCCTCCACCGCCCGCTTGACCACGGCCATCACCTCGTCCCACTCGCCCTCGACGCTGGTGAACATGGCGTCGGTCCGGTTGGGCAGCCCGCTCTCCCGGACCACCCGGACGGCCTCGGCCACCTCCTCGCCGACGTCCTCACCGGTGCCGATGGGCGTCACGGAGAACGCGACGATCACTAGTCGTCCCCGCCGGGCTCTTCGTGCGCCTCCGGCTCCGCCGGACCGGCCGCGTCCGGCCCATCGGCCGCGTCCGGCTCGTCCTTGTCCAGGCCGAACCGCTCCACCAGCCACTTGTCGAACTCGCCCGCCGCGCGCACCCAGCTCACCACGCTGGCCACGAAGTGGTCGAAGCCGACGCCGGCGCCCAGCAGCAACTGGAAGTCGCCAATCAGCCGGACCGTGCCGTCATCGCCGGTGTGCGTGTAGACCTTGGGCCAGAGGGTGGAGTGGTTCCACTCGTCGATGTTCTGCAGGAGCCGCGGCTTGTCCTCGATCGTGTGGGGCCGGTCGTAGAAGGTCCGCACGGTCAGCACCCGCTGCCGCTCCTCCCCGCGGAACATGAAGTAGACGCGGAAGTGCTTCCACGGGGCGACGACGTCGCCCTCCTTGTCCTCCACGTACTTCAGCTTCATGCGCTCCAGGAGCTGCTTGACCAGGTCCGGGTTCGGCATGATCGGGCCGGTGGGCTTCCTCGCCTGCTGCGGCTGGCCCTGCTTGTCCGGCTGGCCCCCGAAGTTCGGGATCGCGGACGGATCGACAGACACGGGATGGGTCCCTTCATACGACTGCTCGTACACCTTCGGAAGGCTCCCCCATCCTCTCCCATCCCCGCCCGGGTCTGGCAACAGGAGGGCGGGGACGGGATGGGGGCCCGGCGCGGCGGCCGCGCGGGCTCAGCGCTCGGCCGTTATCGACAGCCCGCCGTCCAGGGCGGCGTCCACCCGGACCGTGTCGCCGTCCCTGACCTCGCCGGAGAGGATCTTGCGGGCCAGCGGGTCACCGATCGCGGTCTGCACCAGCCTGCGCAGCGGCCGGGCGCCGTACGCGGGGTCGTTCCCCTCGTCCGCCAGCCAGCGCAGCGCCAGCTCGGTGACGTCCAGCTCCAGCCGCCGGTCGGCCAGCCGCCGCTGGAGCGCGTCGATCTGGAGCCGCGCGATGCGGCCCAGCTCGTCGCCGCCGAGCGGGCGGAAGACCACCACGTCGTCCAGCCGGTTGAGGAACTCGGGGCGGAACGCGGCGCGCACCGCCGCCAGCACCTCTTCCCGCTGCTCGTCGGGCTTGGCCAGCGGGTCGATCAGGTGCTGGCTGCCGAGGTTGGAGGTGAGGATGAGGATGGTGTTGCGGAAGTCGACCGTCCGGCCCTGCCCGTCCGTGAGCCGCCCGTCGTCCAGCACCTGGAGCAGGATGTCGAAGACCTCGTGGTGGGCCTTCTCCACCTCGTCCAGCAGCACGACGGTGTAGGGGCGGCGGCGGACCGCCTCGGTGAGCTGGCCGCCCTCCTCGTAGCCGACGTAGCCGGGCGGGGCGCCGACCAGCCGGGCCACCGAGTGCTTCTCGCCGTACTCGCTCATGTCGATGCGGACCATGGCGCGTTCGTCGTCGAACAGGAACTCCGCCAGCGTCTTGGCCAGTTCGGTCTTGCCCACGCCGGTCGGGCCGAGGAAGAGGAACGAGCCGGTGGGCCGGTCCGGGTCGGCGATGCCGGCCCGGCTGCGGCGCACCGCGTCGGAGACGGCCACGACCGCCTCGGTCTGGCCGATCAGCCGCCGGCCCAGCTCCTCCTCCATGCGCAGCAGCTTCTCGGTCTCGCCCTCCAGCAGCCGGCCGGCCGGGATGCCCGTCCAGGAGGAGACGACGTCGGCGATGTCGTCCGGGCCGACCTCCTCCTTGACCATGGTGTCGCGCTTGGCCTCCTGCTCCGCCTCGGAGGCGGCGGCCAGCTCGCGCTCCAGCGCGGGGATCTCCCCGTACAGCAGCTTGGCGGCGGCCTCGAAGTCGCCGTCGCGTTGGCGCCGTTCGGCCAGGCCCCGGGCCTCGTCCAGGCGCTCCTTCAGCTCGCCGACGCGGTTGAGCCCCTGCTTCTCCTTCTCCCAGCGGGCGGTCAGGCCGCGCAGCTCCTCCTCGCGGTCGGCCAGCTCGCGGCGCAGCCGGGCCAGCCGCTCGCGGGACGAGGCGTCGGACTCGTTCGCCAGGGCCAGCTCCTCCATCCGCAGCCGGTCCACCGAGCGCTGGAGCTCGTCGATCTCCACCGGCGAGGAGTCGATCTCCATCCGCAGCCGGGAGGCGGCCTCGTCCACCAGGTCGATGGCCTTGTCCGGCAGGAAGCGGGAGGTGATGTAACGGTCGGACAGCGTCGCGGCGGCCACCAGCGCGCCGTCGGCGATCACCACCTTGTGGTGCGCCTCGTAGCGGCCCTTCAGACCGCGCAGGATGGCGATGCTGTCCTCGACGGTGGGCTCGGCGACCAGCACCTGCTGGAAACGGCGCTCCAGCGCGGCGTCCTTCTCGATCCGCTCGCGGTACTCGTCCAGGGTGGTCGCGCCGACCATGCGCAGCTCGCCGCGGGCCAGCATGGGCTTGAGCATGTTCCCCGCGTCCATGGCGGAGTCGCCGCCGGCGCCCGCGCCGACGACGGTGTGCAGCTCGTCGATGAACGTGATGATGCGGCCGGCGCTGTCCTTGATCTCGGAGAGGACGGCCTTCAGCCGCTCCTCGAACTCGCCGCGGTACTTGGCGCCCGCGACCATGGCGCCGAGGTCAAGCGAGACCAGCCGCTTGTTCTTCAGGGACTCGGGCACGTCGCCCTTGACGATGCGCTGGGCCAAGCCCTCCACGACGGCGGTCTTGCCGACCCCGGGCTCGCCGATGAGGACCGGGTTGTTCTTGGTGCGGCGGGAGAGGACCTGCACGACGCGGCGGATCTCGTGGTCCCGGCCGATGACCGGGTCGAGCCGGCCCT
Organism: Streptomyces litchfieldiae; assembly: GCF_031845365.1. Taxonomy (NCBI): domain Bacteria; kingdom Bacillati; phylum Actinomycetota; class Actinomycetes; order Kitasatosporales; family Streptomycetaceae; genus Streptomyces; species Streptomyces litchfieldiae. Next base: position 101,471 of record NZ_JAVREL010000012.1, on the reverse strand, counting down.
CGCGGGCGGCGGCGGTGAAGTCCGTGCCGAACTTCTCCAGGGCCTTGTAGGTGCCCTCGGGGTCGGCGGTGGTGACGCGCTGCCCGCCGCGGCCGGCCTCGAACGCGTCGAGCAGCTTGCGGTCGGCCGCGTTCTGCGCGGTGAGCAGCTCCGCTGTCTGCCCGCCCTTGGCGGCGAGGCCGATCAGCAGGTGCTCGGTGGAGACATAGGAGTCGCCCAGCTCCTTGGCGCGCTGCGCGGCGTCGGCGATGACGGCCAGCAGCTCGCGGTTGGGCTGGGGCTTGGCGACGGACGCGCCCTGCACGCGGGGCAGCCCGGCGAGCAGCCGCTCGGCGCCGGAGCGCAGCGCGGCCTGGTCGGCCTGGACGGCCGCGAGGAGGTCCTGGATGTTCTCGTTGTCCTGGCCGGTGAGCAGGGCGAGCAGCAGATGTGCCGGGGTGATGTCCGGGTGGCCCCCGGTGAGGGCGCGGTCGTTGGCCGCGCTGATCGCGTCCCGGCTCCTGTTGGTCAGCTCGGCGTTCACTTCTGCGGTGCCCCTCCGTGAAATCCAAACGTGAGTCTGCTAGACGCAACGTGCGATAAGTTGAGTCTATTTCACTCAAGCGGGATCCGGAGCGCCTCTGCGCCGGGCCTTGTCGCACCCTTTCAGCTTCCGCCAGCGGCCGTGAAGAGCTCTCTCGCCTCCTCCGGGAACGGGCGCCCCACCACATCCCCCTCGCCGCTGCCCACCGACATCACCGCGACCACCGTGCCGGACTCGGTGGCCTCGTCGTAGTGGGTGAGCCAGGGGCCGCCGCTGGATCCGGCGGTGAGGTCGCAGTCCTTCAGGAGCAGCCCGCCGAGGTTCGGCGCCTGGGCCTCGCCCTCGAACAGCACATCCGTCCGGCCCGCACAGTAGTGCAACGACTCCCCGTCGTACGGCGCGGCGGCCGGATAGCCCAGGACGGCGACGTCGTCGCCCTCGCCGACCGGCTCGAAGACCAGCCGGTTGGCGCCGTGGACCTCCTGGACCGTCCGGCCGTCCTTCTCGCCGACGGTGAGGAACGCGTAGTCGTGCGGCAGGATCGCGGACGTCTCCTGGGAGACGTCCCACCCGGCGGGGGTGTGGAACGCGGTGACCGGCCAGCCGTCGGCCCGGTAGCTGTCGCGGCCGTGGTCGTAGGCGGGCACGAACCAGACCTCGGCCGGCGGCTCGGGGCTGGCGCCCGTGCGGACGCAGTGCGCGGCGGTGGCGATCACGCTGCCGTTGGGGGCGTCCACCACGGCCCCCGAGCACAGTCCGAGCCGGCCGTCGCCCGCGTCCCAGATCAGCTTGCCCACGGTGCTCACCGGACCGGCCGCCCAGGGGTCGGCGGCGACGGCCGGCGGGGCGCCGAGGGCGAGCAGGACGACGGCGACGGCGAGGGCGGCGGCGGGTATCCGCGCACGCGGGAGATTCATAGGGACACCCTGTGATCACAGCGCGCTCATGTCCAGCTACTCTGCGCCGAACGGGTGGGTGCCGCCGGATCATTGATCTTTCGCGGCAAAGAATCGGCAAAATCCGCCCTTCCACCACCGGTTGAGACCAGTGCCGCGCCGCAGGCGGCGGACGCGGCGCGCCGAAAGCCCGGGGGACCGCCACGGAGGTGCAACTTCGGTGTATCCCGGGCGCATTGACGGCGTCACCGCCGACCACCAGCATGCTCATGCTCATGGCGCACCCAGCCCAGCCCTCCGGGAGGCCCGCCTTGCGAGAATCCAGTCCCCAGCGGCCGAGACGCGCCCGCCGCGCGGCCGTCGCCACCGCCGCCGCGGCCGTTGCCCTGCCCCTGCTGTCCGGGAGCCCGCCCGCGGGCGCCGACTCCGACGCCACCGCGCTGCAAGAGGCGTTCGCCGACGCGGCCGAGGAGTACGACGTGCCGGAGAGCGTGCTGCTCGGCGTCTCCTACCTCCAGTCCCGGTGGGACGGCCACCGCGGCGCGGCCAGCGTGTCCGGCGGCTACGGTCCGATGCACCTGACCGACGCGGAGACCGCGCTCGCCGAGGCGGGCGAACACCACGGGCACGGCGGCGAGGACCCGCGCGGCGACGAGTCCCGCCCGCTGGACCCGGCCGAGCCGGAGCCGGCGTCCGCCTCCGCGCTGCCCGCCGCGTTGCGCACGCTGCCCGAGGCGGCGGAGCTGACGGGCCTGCCCGCCGGCGAGCTGCGGACCAGCGAGGCGGCGAACGTGCGCGGTGGCGCGGCGCTACTGGCCGCCGCCCAGCGCGAGTTGGGCCTGCCCGCCAGCGACGACCCGGCCGACTGGTACGGCGCGGTCGCCGCCTACGCGGGCGCGGAGACGCGGGAGGCCGCGGAGGTCTTCGCGGACGAGGTCTACGCCGTGATCAACGAGGGCACCTCCCGCGTCACCGCCGAGGGCCGGCGCGTCGTCCTCGAACCGCTCGCGGTCACCCCGGTCACCGCGGCCGCCGACGGCCTCGGGCTGCCCGCCGCGCCCCGGGACCCCGAGGTCGAGTGCCCCCGGTCGGTCTCCTGCGAGTGGATCCCGGCGCCCTACGAGGAGCTGGGCGACGGCGACTACGGCAACCACGACCTGGCCGACCGCCCCGCCTCGCAGGCCATCGACTACATCGTCATCCACGACACCGAGGCGACCTGGCAGACCACCCTCGACCTGGTCACGGACCCCACGTATGTCTCCTGGCACTACAGCCTGCGCTCCTCGGACGGCCACATCGCGCAGCACCTGTCGAACGAGGACGTGGGCTGGCACGCCGGCAACTGGTACGTCAACGCCAACTCCATCGGCCTGGAGCACGAGGGCTTCCTGACCAGCCCCGACGCCTGGTACACGGAGGCGATGTACCGCACCTCGGCCCGGCTGGTGCGGTATCTGTCCCGGCAGTACGACATCCCGCTGGACCGCCACCACATCATCGGCCACGACAACGTCCAGGGCCCGGTGAACGCGAGCGTCGCCGGGATGCACACCGACCCCGGCCCGTACTGGGACTGGTCGCACTACTTCGAGCTGCTGGGCGCCCCGTTCCGCCCGACCGCGGGCCCGGGCGGCGGCATCGTCACCATCGCGCCGGACTACGACAGCCACGCGCCGGTGTTCACCGACTGCGGCGGCAGCGGCAACCCCTGCGCCCCGCACGGCTCCGCCGCCGTCCGGCTGCACACCGCGCCGGACGCCAACGCGCCGCTGGTCTCCGACATCGCCACGCACCCGGGCGACGGCCGGTCCTCCACCGGCGTCAACGACGTGGGCGCCCGCGCCACGGCCGGGCAGCAATTCGCGGTGGCCGGCCGGGAGGGCGACTGGACCGCGATCTGGTACCTCGGCCAGCAGGCGTGGTTCCACAACCCGGCCGACGCCCCGACCGCGGTGAACGCCCGCGGCTGGGTGGTCACCGGCAAGGACGGCGCGGCCACCATCCCGGTCTACGGCCGGGCCTATCCCGAGGCCGCCGCCTACCCGGCGGACGTGCCCGCGCAGCCGGTGGTGCCGCTGGCGTACCAGATCCCCGCCGACCAGGAGTACGTGGTGGGGCAGCGGACGGAGAGCGAGTACTACCGGGCCGTCACCTTCGACCCGGCGAACCATCAGGTCGTGCGCGGCGAGGTGTACTACCAGATCCAGCTCGGCCACCGCATCGCCTATGTCCGGGCCGCTGACGTGGAGGTGCGCCGCTCCGGAAGCTGATCCCGCGCGGCAACGCGACCGCGGGCGGCGCCCGTTCGGCTCCGGGCGCCGCCCGCACCCGCGCCACTACACTTCCGCCGATGAGCCGGAAGCCGGTCCTCAGGGACCACATCGCGACCTCCGTCCTGGCCGCCGCCGCCGTCGTCCTGGCCGAGCGCGGCGACGCGGCCTCCATGGCCGACATCGCGAGCGCCGCCGGCGTCGGCCGCGCCACGCTGTACCGCTACTTCCCGACCCGCGAGGCGCTGCTCGCCGCCCTGGGCCGCAGGGCCCTGGACGAGCTGACCGACCGGATCGAGGAGGCCGGGCTGGAAACGGTCCCGGTGGCCGAGGGCATCGCGCGGCTGACCCGGGCCTTCCTGGGCACCGGCTGCCGGTACGCGGCGTTCCTGCGCACCGGGCCCAAGCCCGCCGACGCCGACGAAATCCAGGCACAACTGGGCGCGCCGCTGCTCGCGTTGCTGGCGCGCGGCGCGGCGGACGGCACGTTGCGCGCCGATCTGTCGCCCGAGGTGCTGCTCGCGTTCTACGGCGGGCTGATCGAGTCGGCGATGCCGCTGGCGGCGCCGGGCGCGCTCGGCGTGGAACGGGCCAGCGCCGCGACGACCGCGTTCTTCCTCAACGGGGCGGTGGCCTGATGCCGCCCCACCGCCTGCTCGCCGCCTCGGCCGCCGCCGTGCTGCTCGCCGCGCTGATCACGGTGGTGACGCTGCGGGACGGGGTGCCGTTCGGCATCGACCGCGCGCTGCACGACTGGACGCTGGAGAACCGCACGGCGGGCGGGATCGACGTGTTCCGGTTCATCACCGACACCGGCAACCGCGTGGTGCCGTATCTGCTGGCCATCACGGCGGGCGTGCTGACCGTGCCCCGGGCGTGGCTGCTGGGCGCGGTGGCCGGCGTGGGCGCCCTGGCCACCGCCCAGTTCCTCCGCTACCTCCTGGTCAACGCGGTGGACCGGCCCCGGCCGCCCGAGGAGCACTGGCACGCCCACGTCAACAACCCGGCCATGCCCTCGGGCCACGCCACCACGTCCGCGCTGGCCGCGATCGGGCTGGCCGCCGCGCTGCTGCCGTACTGCCACCGCGTCGCGACCCGCGCGCTGGCCATCGCGGTGCCCGCCGCCTGGGCGGTCGCGGTCGGCGCGAGCCGGGTCTATCTGGGCGTGCACTGGCCCACGGACGTGCTGGCCGGCTGGCTGCTGGCCACCATGCTGACCTGTCTGGCGCTGCCCCCGCTGGGCCGCGCGCTGAACAGGCGGCAGGTCAGGCCGGCCCCGCGCCCATGATCCGGGCGAACTCCTCCGGGCCGGCGTCGTATCCGCGCACGGCCGGGGCGAACGACCAGGCGCCGGAGTCGTTCCGGATGAACTGGGCGACCGTCGCCGCCGTGGAACCGGCCACCCCGGCGAACTCGTCGGTCGCCAGCTCGGTGTAGCCCTCGGCGACGCGGACCTTGGCGCCCGCCACGTCCGCGAACGTCTTCCGCCCGCCGCTCTGCTGGATGGCCACCCCGACGACCACCCGGCCGTAGACCTCGGCCAGCCGGTCGAACTCCAGGGTCATGACCTCGTCATAGCCGAAGCCCTGACCCGTTCGGCTGTCCCGGCTCAGCGTGATGGTGCCGTCCGGCGAGCGGCTGTCGAAGTGCACGAGGTAGACGGGGTCGCCGAACGGGTCGTCGGCGCGATAGGTCCCCGCGATGATGTCCAGATCCGTGGCGGGCCGGCCCGAGGGGCTGGGGTCCCACCTGACCTGCACCTCGACCTTGCCGAGCCCCTTGCTGGGACCACTCATCGCTTCCCCTCCAACGGCCGTGACGCTGAACCCGGTTGACCATGGTGCCAGACCGGCGCCCGGCCCGGGGAGACGGTCAGCGGCCGCCGTTGCCGTCCGGGCGCCAGACCACGATCGCGGCGGACTGGCGCACGTCCTGATAGGGCACCAGGTCGCGGCGGTAGGACGCGTGGACCTGGGCCTCGCGCTGCCGCATGGCGACGGCGGCGCCCTCCACCGCCTGCTGGAGCTCGACCACCTTCGCCTGGAGCGCGGCGACATGGGTCTGAAGCTCGATGATCCGCTTGATCCCGGCGAGGTTGATCCCCTCGTCCTGGGACAGCCGCTGCACCTCGCGCAGCAACTGGATGTCGCGCGCCGAGTAGCGGCGGCCACGACCGGGGGTCCGGTCCGGGCAGACCAGACCCAGCCGGTCGTACTGCCGCAGTGTCTGCGGATGCAGCCCGGAGAGCTGAGCCGCGACGGAGATGACGTACACCGGAGTTTCGTCGGTCAGTTCGTAGGGGTTGCTGTTCTGTCCGTTCCGGCCGTTCATCTCGTTACTCTCCCTTCGCGGCCTCGAACAGGCCTGCCCGAGGGTCCTCACCCTCCGCGGCGGCGCGGTACTCCTCCAGGGCCTTGCGTGCCTTCTCCCCCAGGTCGCGCGGCACGGCCACTTCGATGGTGACCAGCAGATCGCCCCGGGTGCCGTCCTTGCGCACCGCGCCCTTGCCGCGCGCGCGCATCGTGCGTCCGCCGGGGGTGCCCGGCGGCAGCTTGAGCGTCACCGGGGGACCACCGAGCGTCGGCACCTTGATCTCACCACCGAGCGCGGCTTCCGGGAAGGTCACCGGCACGGTGACCGTCAAGTTGTCCCCGCGCCTGCCGAAGACCGGGTGCTCGTCCACGTGGACGACCACGTACAGGTCCCCGTTCGGGCCGCCGCGCTCGCCGGGCGCGCCCTTGCCGCGCAGCCGGATGCGCTGCCCGTCGTCCACGCCGGCCGGGATCCGCACCTGCATGGTCCGCGAGCTGGTCGCCCGCCCGCTGCCCCGGCACACCGGGCACGGGTCCTGCGCGATCAGGCCCCGGCCGCGGCAGTCCACGCACGGGTCGGTGAGCGAGAAGCCGCCCCCGCCGCCGCGGCTGACCTGCCCGGTGCCGACACAGGTCGGGCACACCCGCGGGGTGCCGTTCTTGTCGCCGGTGCCCGAACAGGTCTTGCACGCCGCGCTGGAGGACATCCGCAGCGGCACGGTCGCGCCGGCCACCGCCTCGGTGAAGCTGAGCGTCACCTCGGACTCGATGTCCTGGCCGCGCCGCGGCTGGGTGCGCGTCCCCGCGCCGCCGCGGTTGAACAGCCCGCCGAAGACGTCCCCGAGGCCGCCGCCGAAGCCGCCGGCCCCGGGCCCCGCCGGGCCGCCGCCCGGCTGGGGCCCGCCGCCGAACAGGTCGCCGAAGTCGAAGTTGAACTGACCGCCGGCGCCCGGCCCCGGGCGGAAGCCGCCGTTGCCGAAGAGGGCGCGCGCCTCGTCGTACTCCTTGCGCCGCTTGGGGTCGCCGAGCACGTCGTACGCCTCGGAGACGTCCTTGAAGCGCTCCTCGGACTTGGCGTCGCCCTTGTTCGCGTCGGGGTGGTTCTCCCGGGCGAGCTTCCGGTACGCCTTCTTGATCTCGGCCTCGGTGGCGTCCTTCGGGACGCCGAGAACCTTGTAGAAGTCCTTCTCGATGAAGTCCTTGGTACTCATCCCCGGCGTCCCTCCTTCCACGTCGGCGCTCTCACCGCGGCGTCAGCCCTCGTCCGGGCCACCGCCGTCGTCCTTCTCGGGCGCACTCTCCTCCTGTTCGGCCGGCTTGCCGGGCTGGGGCTCGGCGACACCCACCCGGGCCGGGCGGATGGTGCGCTCGCCGATGCGGTACCCCGGCTGAAGGATCTGCACGCACGTCGTCTCCGTGACGTCCGGCGAATAGCTGTGCATCAGGGCCTCGTGCACGGTCGGGTCGAAGGGCTCGCCCTCCTTGCCGAACTGCATCAGCCCCATCTTCGCCGCGACGACCTCCAGCGACTCCGCCACCTGCTTGAAGCCGCCGACCAGTTCGCCGTGGTCCCGGGCGCGGCCGATGTCGTCGAGCACCGGCAGCAGCTCGGTCAGGAGGTTGGCCACGGCCATCTCCTTCACGGCGACGCGGTCGCGCTCCACCCTGCGGCGGTAGTTCTGGAACTCGGCCTGGAGCCGCTGGAGATCCTGGGTGCGCTCGTTCAGCGCGGAGCGCGCCTGGTCCAACTGCGCGGTCAGGGCCACCTCCTGGAGGTCCTGCGCCGCCGCCTCCGGCGACCCGTCACCGCCCGGGCCGGCCTCCGCGCGTTCGTCGGAGGCCGGTGTCTCGGCGGGCACCTCGGACTTCGCCGCCTCGGCGTCGGGGACCTCGGACTCCTTGTCGAAGCCCTGCGGGTCCTGGGTCACGCCGCACCACCCTTCGGCTTGTCGTCGTCCACGATCTCGGCTTCCACGACGTCCTCGTCGGCGCCGGGCGCGGCCGACTCGGTGCCGCCGGCCGACTGGCCGCCCGCGGCCTGCGCCGCCTGGGCGTCGGCGTACATGGCCTGGCCCAGCTTCTGGCTGGTGGCCGCGACCTTCTCGGACGCCTCGCGGATGGCCGCGGTGTCCTCGCCCTTGAGCTGCTCCTTGAGCTCCGCGACGGCCGCCTCGACCTCGGTCTTGACGTCGCCGGGCACCTTCTCGGAGTTCTCCTTGAGGAAGTTCTCCGTGGTGTAGACGAGCTGCTCGGCCTGGTTGCGCGTCTCGGCGGCCTCGCGGCGGCGGGCGTCCTCGTCCGCATACTGCTCGGCGTCGCGCATCATCCGCTCGATGTCGTCCTTCGGCAGCGCGGAGCCGCCGGTGACGGTCATCCGCTGCTCCTTGCCGGTACCGAGGTCCTTGGCGGAGACGTGCATGATGCCGTTCGCGTCGATGTCGAACGTGACCTCGATCTGCGGGACGCCGCGCGGCGCCGGGGGCAGGCCGGTCAGCTCGAACATCCCGAGCTTCTTGTTGTACGCCGCGATCTCGCGCTCGCCCTGGTAGACCTGGATCTGCACGGACGGCTGGTTGTCCTCGGCCGTGGTGAAGATCTCGGAACGCTTGGTCGGGATCGTGGTGTTGCGCTCGATCAGCTTGGTCATGATGCCGCCCTTGGTCTCGATGCCGAGGGACAGCGGGGTGACGTCCAGCAGCAGGACGTCCTTGACCTCGCCCTTGAGCACACCGGCCTGGAGGCTGGCGCCGATGGCGACGACCTCGTCCGGGTTCACGCCCTTGTTGGCGTCCTTGCCGCCGGTCAGCTCGCGCACCAGCTCGGCGACCGCCGGCATACGGGTGGAACCGCCGACCAGCACCACGTGGTCGATCTCGGACAGGTGGATCCCGGCGTCCTTGATCACGTTGTGGAACGGGGTCTTGCAGCGCTCCAGCAGGTCCGCGGTGAGCTGCTGGAACTGCGCCCGGGTGAGCTTCTCGTCCATGTGCAGCGGGCCCTCGGCGGACGCCGTGATGTAGGGCAGGTTGATCGTGGTCTCGGTGGACGAGGACAGCTCGATCTTGGCCTTCTCCGCGGACTCGCGCAGCCGCTGGAGGGCCATCTTGTCCTTGGACAGGTCGACGCCGTGCGCGTTCGCGAACTGGCGGACCAGGTGATCCACGACGCGCTGGTCCCAGTCGTCACCACCGAGGTGGTTGTCACCGTTGGTGGCCTTCACCTCGACCACGCCGTCGCCGATCTCCAGCAGCGAGACGTCGAAGGTGCCACCGCCGAGGTCGAAGACCAGGATGGTCTGGTCGTCCTTCTCCAGGCCATAGGCGAGGGCGGCGGCCGTCGGCTCATTGACGATGCGGAGCACGTTCAGACCGGCGATCTCGCCGGCCTCCTTGGTGGCCTGCCGCTCGTGGTCGTTGAAGTACGCCGGGACGGTGATCACCGCGTCGGTGACCTTCTCGCCCAGGTACGCCTCGGCGTCCCGCTTCAGCTTCTGCAGGATGAACGCGCTGATCTGCTGCGGGTTGAAGTCCTTGCCGTCCAGGCCGATCTTCCAGTCCGTGCCCATGTGGCGCTTGACGGAACGGATCGTCCGGTCCACGTTGGTGACCGCCTGGCGCTTGGCCACCTCGCCGACCAGCACCTCGCCGTTCTTCGCGAAAGCGACGACGGACGGCGTGGTCCTGGCGCCCTCGGCGTTGGTGATGACGGTGGGCTCACCGCCTTCGAGAACACTGACGACGGAGTTCGTCGTGCCCAGGTCGATGCCGACCGCACGTGCCATTTCGGTATCCTCCAGCTACTAGCTTGAGTGCGACTGACTCAAGAGTGCCGCAGGCCCGTCCCTCGGTCAAATGTCCTGAGCCTTGTCGGCTCAAGTTTGTGGCCTGTCGAGGCTCAAGGCCAGCAGGGCGACGTCATCGGTGATCGCACCGGCGTACTCGGTCACATCCCGCCACACGAACTCCACCAGCCCCAGAGGCGGCACCTGCCCCGGTGGCCACTCGTGGCCCAGCCGGCCGGCGAGCCGTTCCGGCAGCGGATAAAACTCCCCCGACGCGTCCCGCGCCTCGGTCACCCCGTCCGTGTAGCCGAGCAGCACGTCCCCCGCCCGCAGCGACACCGCCCGCGCCGCCGCCGGCGAGGGCTGCCCCGCCCCGAGGCCCAGCGGCGGCGCCGCATCGGCCGACAGCTCCCGCGCCTCGCCGCCGCGCACCAGCAGCGGCGGCGGATGCCCGCAGTTCACCAGCCGCACCTGCCGGGAGCCGGGCGGGAACTCCAGCAGCAGCGCCGTGGCGAACAGCTCCGACGGCTGCTCGTCCGCGTTGTTCGCCGCGTCCACGACCAGCCGCCGGTCCAGCCGGGCGGCCACCGCGCCGAGATCCGCCTCGTCCAGCACCGCCTCCCGGAACGCGCCCAGCAGCGCCGCCACCGTGGCCACCGCCGCCAGGCCGTGCCCCTGCACGTCCGCCACCAGCGCCCGCACCCCGAACGGGCTGGCCCGCAGGTCGTACAGGTCGCCGCCGACCAGCGCCCCGACCTGCGCCGCCCGGTAGAGGCCGGCGCACCGGACGTCACCGACCCGTTCCGGCAACGGCGGCAGCACGGCCCGCTGCACGGCCTCCGCCACGTTCCGCACCACCACGAGATCGCGGAGGTAGCGGCTCCGGATCCAGGAGACCAGCACCCCGCCGACCGAGATGGCGCCCACCGCGCCCAGGTCGGCGTCGTCCACGTGCGGCGGCCGGGTCGCGGGCAGCACCAGCAGCAGCAGCGCCGCCACGCCCAGCAGCGCCGTCATGCGCGGCCCGTAGATCAGCCCGGTCAGCGGCGGCAGCGCGGCGAACAGGAACGCGAGCTGCACCCACCCGGGCACCACCCACTCCACCACCCCCGTCACGATCAGCAGCACCACCGGCAACGCCCGCAGCCAGCGGGGCATCAGACCGGGGGCTGCGGGCGGCGGCATGGGCCTCAGGTGCCCGCCGCGATGCGCACCCGGGCGGCCTCGTCGCGAATGCGGGGCAGCTCGGCGTAGAGCGCGTCACCGGGGCAGTGCGTCTGCACGATGTCGCGGTGGCCGGAGATCACCGCCAGCTCGGCCGGGTCGCCCTCCGGCACCCGGCTGTCGTCGTTCGTGGAGACCAGGCGCACCTCGCCGCGCGGATCGGTGCCCGGCCGCAGCTTCCAGGCGGCGATCTCGGCGATCGCGGTCACCAGCGCCTCGGGCACCCCGCCCGCGTCGGCGAAGTCGCCGAGCGCCGCGATGCCGACGCTGTCCATGTTGAAGCCGGTGGTGTGCGCCCCCAGCACATAACGGTCCAGGCCGCCGGCCCGGCCCTCGTAGATCGTGCCGCACTTGTCGACGACGAAGTTGTAGCCCAGGTCGTCCCAGCCCATCCGGGTCACGTGGTCCGCGTGCATCGCGCGCAGCATCTCCGGGGCGTCGGCGCAGTCGTAGTCGTCGGGGTGGTTGGTGTGGTGGATGAAGACCGCCCGGGCCGCGCCGGTGTAGGTGACGTCGTCCCGGCGCAGCTCCTCGTCGGCGCCCCAGACGGCGCGGGAGACGACGGTGGGCCGGGGGGCGGCCTGCTCGACGGCGGGCAGCGGCCGGCGCGCGGGGCGCGGCGCCTCCGGCTCGGCGGTCAGCGGCGGGGCGTCCCACGTCACCACGACGGCCAGCGGCAGGACCGCGGCCCACACGGCTATTCGGCGTGACCACACGTCGGCCTCCCCGGGTCAGGGCAGGATCTTGATGGCGCTCGACCAGTTGAGGTTCAGGCGCTCCTGGACCGCCATATGGAGGAACTGGAAGCCCTCCAGCTCGCGGGCCCGGCGCAGCGGGCCGACGTCCAGCGGGCGCAGCCCGCCGCCCGTGGCCAGCTCGGCGACGGCGTTCTTGCCGGCCTCGTCGTCGCCCGCGATGAACACGTCCAGCGGCTTGCCGGCCACCTGCCCGGCCAGCAGCGCCGTCGCGAACGTCGTGTTGAACGCCTTGACCACCGGCGCCCCGGGGGCCGCGTCGGCGGCGATCTGCTCGGCGGCCGAGGTGCCGGGCGGCACGGCCAGCGAGTCGAAGGTGGTGAAGTCCACGGGGTTGCAGATGTCCACGACGACCGAGCCGGTGAGCGCCGTGCCGTACTCGGCGACCACGTCGCGGCCCTTGGGATAGGGGAGGGCCAGGACCACCAGGTCGGCGTCCTCGACGGCGATGGCGTCGGACTGCCCGACATCGCCGTCAGGCGCGGCCTGCCGCAGCTCGTCGGCCAGCGCGGCGGCCTTCTCGGGGGTCCGGTCGATCAGCCGGACGGTGTGCCCGCCGGCCAGCGCGATGGTCGCTATGCCCCGGGCCATGGCGCCCGCGCCCACGATCGTCACAATCATTTCTCCATGCCAGCACGGCCCCCGTTACGCCGCATCTCGGTCGAAAACGGCCGAGAACGGTCGCTCAGGCCGGCCGGGGCAGCGCCCGGTCCTCGCGCAGCGCGGCGAAGAACCGGCCGGCGGCCGGGGAGTCCAGCGCGAGCCGGTCCGGCTCGCCGGGGTGGGGGACCGTGGGCACCGTGTGGAACGTCAGCCCGTCGTCCGGTACCGCCTTGAGGGCGTCGGCCAGGTCCTTCAGCTCGGTCAGCGAGTCCAGCCCGGGGCTGGCGGTGATCGCGGAGGTCACGGCCCGCAGCACGGGGTAGAGCTTGGCGGGGTTGCCGAGCGTGCCCCGGTCGGTGATCCGGTCGTACACCAGGCCCAGGAACTTCTGCTGGCGCGCGAGCCTGTTCAGGTCGCTGCCGTCGCCCACATGGACCCGGGCCCGGACAAAGGCCAGCGCCTGCTCGCCGTCGAGCAGGTGCCGGCCCGCCGCCAGGTCGTACCCGACGTTCGGGTCGTGCTCGGCCTCGGCCAGCTCCACCTCCACCCCGCCGACGGCGTCCACCACCTCGGCGAAGCCCTCGAAGCCGAGCACCAGGTGCTCGTCCACCCGCAGGTCCGTCAGCCGCTCCAACGTGCGGATCGTGCAGGCCGCGCCGCCGTACTGGAACGCCCAGTTGAACTGGGCCCGCCGCGCCGGGCTCCGCTCGCCCTCCGCCGTCTCGCAGGCCGGGATGTCCACGACGATGTCGCGCGGCACGTTCACCGCCTCGGCCCGCCGACCGTCCCCGGACAGGTGCAGCAGCAGCACCGTGTCGGAGCGGGCGTTGCCCGTGCCCGAGCCGAGGTCGTGGCCGATCACCAGGATGTTCCTCGCCTCGCCCCCGGCCTCCGCCGGCCGGCCGGCCGCGTTCCGCTCCAGCGCCCGGGCGGCGGCGTGGTCGGTGCGGATGTTCCCGTCCAGCCGCTGGTACGCCCACAGCGCGGTGCCCGCGGTGAGGGCCAGGAGCACCCCGAAGGCGAGGAGCAGCCACCACAGGATCCTCTGACCGCGCGTCATCTGGCCAGCCACGACAGCACACCCTTCCGGCTCGCTTTCGCACCATCCTGCGTGGCCGGAAGGGTGTTATGAGAGGTTTGGGATTATTTGTCGACGGCTTCCTCCGATCGGACGCGGGCCGGCGCGCCAATCGGCTGACCCTTCGGCCCGGCAGACTGACCGGCCGGCCGGGCCGGCCGCCGCGCCGACACCAGCAGCGCGGGCAGCGCGGCGGCGGCCAGCGCGGCGATGCCCCAGACGTAGGTGTGCTGGAACGCGTCGGCCGCCCGCGCCTGCCCGTCGAGCTGCCCGGCCAGCACCATGGACACCATGGCGGGCCCGATGGAGCCGGCGACCTGCGAGTTGATGTTCAGCAGGGTGCTGGCGGCCGGCGCGTCGCCGGGCGCCAGCGCGCGGGTGGCCGCGGCGATGCTCGGCATCATCACCATCCCCACCCCGACGCCCGTCACCGCCAGCGCCAGGCCCAGCCGGGGATACGGCGTGCCCGTCTCGGCCTGCACGGCGAACGCGGTCAGCCCGGTGGCCGCCAGCAGCACGCCCGGCAGCACGATCAGGCGCGGCGCGACGCGGTCCACCATCCGCCCGGTGATCTGCATGGTGATCCCCGCGGCCAGCCCGAGCGGCGCGCCCAGCAGCCCGGAGGCCGTCACCGAGGTGCCGCGCACGTCCTGGAAGTACATCGGGCCCAGCAGCATCGAGCCGAAGTAGCCGGTGACGAAGAGGAAGAGCGTGGCCGCGCCGACAGCCAGCGGCCGGTGCCGCAGCAGCCGCAGGTCGATCAGCGGCTCGGCGGCGGTCAGCCCGCGCACCACGAACGCGGCGACCAGCACCGCCCCGATCAGCACGGGCCCGGCCACGCCGGGGTCGGCGAAGCCGCCCCCGCCCTCGCTGGCCCGGGTCAGCCCGAAGATCACGGCGGCCAGGCCAGGCGAGAGCATCAGCAGCCCCGGCACGTCCAGGCGCCGCCCGGGCCGCGGCCGGTCCGGCGGGAAGACCCGGCCGGCCAGCGCCACCGCGACGGCGCCGACGGGCACGTTGATGAAGAACATCCAGCGCCACGAGACCTCGTCCACCAGCCAGCCGCCCAGCACCGGGCCGGCCACCGGGCCGACCAGGATGGGCAGGCCGAGGATCGACATCAGGGTGCCCTGTTTCCCCTCGGCCGCGGCGGCCTGGAGGATGATCGCCATCCCGACCGGCATGACCATGCCGCCGCCCAGCCCCTGGAGGACGCGGAAGGCGATCAGCGTCTCGGCGTTCCAGGCCAGCCCGGCCAGCGCGGAGCCCAGGGTGAACAGCGTGAGGGCGAGCATGTAGAGGCGTTTGCTGCCGAAGCGGCCGATCGCCCAGGCGGTGGCCGGGATCACCGCGGCGAGGGCCAGCGTGTAGCCGGAGGCCACCCACTGGATGGTGGTCAGCGGCGCCCCGAACTCGCGGGCGAGCGGGCCCAGGGCGACGTTGACGATCGTGGTGTCGAGCACGGTGGTGAGCGAGCCGAGAACGATCACGGCGGCGACGCCGTACAGGCTCCTGGGCGCGGCGGTCGCGCCGGCGGCGGGCACGGGGGCGCTCATGCCGCGAAGGGGCGCGTCGAACGGGCCGCGCGCAGTGCGTCGCCCCACCACGCGAGCTGGTCGAGCATGGCCGTGGCCGCGCCCTCGGGACCGGCGGGCTCGGCCAGCCGCCCCTGGTCGTCGAACTGGTTCCACACGAGGTGGAAGCTGACCGTGTCCCGCACGGTGACGGCGTGCAGCTCGGCGAAGACGACCCGCAGGTGCTCGACGGCGCGCAGGCCGCCGGACAGGCCGCCGTAGGAGACGAAGCCGATGGGCTTGGCGTGCCATTCCTCGCGGTGCCAGTCGATGACGTTCTTGAGCCCGGCCGGGTAGCTGTGGTTGTACTCGGGTGTGATGACGACGAACGCGTCGGCGGCGTCGAGGCGCGCGGTCAGCGCCGCGCCGCCCGGGCCGGGCGCGGCCATGTGCAGCGGCAGTTCGGCGTCGCTGCCGGCCAGGTCGACGACGTCCACGGTGAGGTCCGGCCGGGCGGCGGCCCGTTCGGCGAACCAGCGCGCCACGGTCGGGCCGAACCGGCCCTCCCGGACGCTGCCGGTGATCACGGCGAGCCGCAGCGGCCGGCCGGTGGCCGCGCCGGTGGTGACGTTCGCCGCGGGGCTGACAGTGGCGGAGAGACTGGCGGGCATGGTCGGAGTCCTTGTCCGTCGGAGTGGGCCGGCCTCGCGGCCGGCGGGGACGGAACCAGACTGGGACTTGAAGTTAAGTTGAAGTCAAGTGGCGGCACATGACTCGGGTGCGCGACGCGGGATGCCCCGTTAAGTTACCGCCTAGTAGTATGGCGCTGGGCTATCTTGCTAGCCCCTGCCAGCACCTGTCCGCCCCCTGCCCGCAGGTTCGAGGAGCCACCATGCAACTCGCCGCCATCGTCGTCACGCTGGTGCTCACCGCGGTCGCGATCGCGCTGTTCGGCCGGGCCACCCTGCACCTGGTCCGCTTCCTGCGCCTGGGCCAGCCGGTCCCGGAGGGCCTGCGCACCGACGACCCCCGGCAGCGCACCCTCACCGTCGTCCGGGAATTCCTGGGCCACACCCGGATGAACCGCTGGGGCGTCGCCGGCGTCGCGCACTGGTTCGTCGCGATCGGCTTCTTCACCCTCGCCCTCACGATCGTCCAGGCGTTCGGCCAGCTCTTCCAGGCCGACTGGACGCTGCCGGTCGTCGGCGGCTTCGTGCCGTACGAGATGTACATCGAGTTCATCGCGGCCATGACGGTGCTCGGCATCGTGACGTTGATCACCATCCGGCTGCTCAGCCTGCCCTCCCGGGCCGGCCGCAAGAGCCGTTTCACCGGATCGACCTTCTGGCAGGCGTACTTCGTCGAGTACGTCATCGTCATCATCGGCGCGGCCATCCTGCTGCTGCGCGGCCTGGAGGGCGCGCAGCACCACGTGGACGGCTACGAGCCCGCGTACTTCGTGACCTACCCGCTCATCGCCGCGTTCGACGGGCTGTCCACCGGCGCCCTCCAGAACCTGGTCTACCTGGTGGCCATGATCAAGCTCGGCACCACCATGGTCTGGGCGATCACCCTCGCGCTGAACACGGACATGGGCGTCGCCTGGCACCGTTTCCTGGCCTTCCCCAACATCTGGTTCAAGCGCAACGCGGCCGGCGACACCGCGCTCGGCGCGCTGCTGCCGATGACCTCGGGCGGCAAGCCCATCGACTTCGAAGACCCTGATGAGGACGCCCAGTTCGGCGTCTCCCAGATCGAGCACTTCTCCTGGAAGGGCCTGCTCGACTTCTCCACCTGCACCGAGTGCGGACGCTGCCAGTCCCAGTGCCCCGCCTGGAACACCGGCAAGCCGCTCTCCCCCAAGCTCCTGGTCATGTCCCTGCGCGACCACGCGCACGCCACCGCCCCCTACCTGCTGGCCGGCGAGACCCCCGAGGAGGGCGCCCGCCCGCTGGTCGGCACCGCCGAGGAGGGGGGCGTCATCGACCCCGACGTGCTGTGGTCCTGCACCACCTGCGGCGCGTGCGTCGAGCAGTGCCCCGTCGACATCGAACACGTCGACCACATCGTCGACATGCGCCGCTACCAGGTCATGATCGAGTCGTCCTTCCCCAGCGAGGCCGGCACGATGCTGAAGAACCTGGAGCGCAAGGGCAACCCCTGGGGCCTGGCCAAGAAGAAGCGCCTGGAGTGGACGACCGAGGTCGACTTCGAGGTCCCGGTCGTCGGCAAGGACGTCGAGGACCTCACCGAGGTCGACTACCTCTACTGGGTCGGCTGCGCCGGCGCCCTGGAGGACCGCGCGAAGAAGACGACCAAGGCGTTCGCCGAACTGCTGCACATCGCCGGCGTGAAGTTCGCGATCATGGGCGGCGACGAGGCGTGCACCGGCGACTCCGCGCGCCGGCTGGGCAACGAGTTCCTCTTCCAGCAACTCGGCCAGCAGAACGTCGAGACGCTCAACGCCGCCTCCGCCAAGAAGATCGTCACCACCTGCCCGCACTGCTTCAACACCATCGCCAACGAATACCCCCAGCTCGGCGGCGCGTTCGAGGTCATCCACCACACCCAGTTGCTCCAGCACCTGATCGACGCCGAGCTGCTGATCCCCGTCACGCCGGTCGAGGGCCTGATCACCTACCACGACCCCTGCTACCTGGGCCGCCACAACAAGGTCTACACCCCGCCCCGCGAGATCATCGGCCGCGTCCCGGGCCTGCGGAACGAGGAGATGCACCGCCACAAGGAGCGCGGCTTCTGCTGCGGCGCCGGCGGCGCCCGCATGTGGATGGAGGAGCGGATCGGCAAGCGCGTCAACGACGAACGCGTCGACGAGGCGCTCTCCCTCGACCCGGACATCGTCTCCACCGCCTGCCCGTTCTGCCTGGTCATGCTCTCCGACTCGGTCAACGGCAAGAAGAACGCGGGCACCGCCAAGGAGGACCTGCGGGTCGTGGACGTCGCCCAGCTCCTCCTGGAGTCGGTGCGCACCCCCACCGCCCCGGCGGACGCCGAGACCGGCACCCCGGAGCCCGAACCGGCCGCCTGAGCACCCTCCGGGACGTCCCGGATACGGCGGGCCCCGGAAGGCGGTACGTTCATAGGCGTGGCCGTATTCAGAAGAAGGCGCGACGAGGAGCGGTACCCCCAGCCCTACCCGCCTCCACAGCCGTACGGGCAGCAGCCGTACCCCGGGGCCCAGCCGGCCCCGGACCCCTACGCCGCCGGGGATCCCTATGGGGCACCGGATCCCTACGCGCAGTACGGACCTGGCCCCGACGCGTCCGCGCCGCCCCCCGAGCCGCCACTGCCCTGGCGCCCGCTGCTGACCGGCGTCGTCTTCCGCCCGAGCGCCACGTTCTGGCGCATGCGGGACTACCCGATGTGGGGCCCGGCGCTGATCGTCACGTTCCTCTACGGCCTGGTCGCCGTCTTCGGACTGGACGAGACGCGCGAGTCGATACTCGACACCACGGCCTCCACCGTCGCGCCCTACCTGCTGGTCACCGGCGTGGCCATGGTGCTCGGCGCGCTCGTCCTGAGCACCGTCACGCACAACCTCGCCCGGCAGGCCGGCGGCAACGGCCTGTGGGCGCCCACCGCCGGCCTGGCCATGCTCATCATGACGCTCACGGACGTTCCCCGGCTGGCCCTGGCCATCTTCCTCGGCGGCGCCGACCCGGTCGTCCAGACCCTGGGCTGGGCCACCTGGCTGTTCGCGGGCGTGCTGTTCACCATGATGGTCAGCCGCTCCCACGAGATCGCCTGGCCCCGCGCGCTGGCCGCCTCCGCCATCCAACTCCTGGGCCTGCTCATGCTGGTGAAGCTGGGCACGTTCTAGAACGCGACCCGCACCCGGTCGTCGACCCGCGCCACGGACTCCTGGCCGAACCGCTTCAGGTACTCCGCCCGGATCTCCTCGATCTCGCGGTCGCTCTCGCCGCCGTCGCCGGCCGGGTAGTAGAGCACCAGCTCATAGCTCCGCTCCCGCTCGATCACCCCGTGCTCGTCCCGCCACTGCCCGTAGCCCTCCTGCACGGTCAGCCCGTCGGGAAAGCGCGGGGTGACGAAGTCCCCCAGGAACGACCGGAATTCGGCGTCGGTGACCGCCTCACCACCCCCCGGCCGCGCCGTGCCGAACAGCAGCCGCGTCTCCTGATACGCCGATGCGCCGGCCGCCGCCGGCTCCTCCTCCAGCGCGGCATACGCCGCGGTGCTCCCGCCGCCGGCGACGAGCAGAGCGGCCAGCAGGAAGGACATGGACCTCGTGGCCACAGCCACCTCCGGTAACCTCGGGGCGTGCTTCTGTCAGACAAGGACATCCGTACCGAAATCGACGCGGGCCGGGTACGGATCGATCCCTTCGACCCAACGATGGTCCAGCCGTCGAGTATCGACGTGCGGCTGGACCGTTACTTCCGGGTCTTCGAGAACCACCGCTACCCCCACATCGACCCCGCGGTCGAACAGCCCGACCTGACCCGCGTGATCGAGCCACCGGGCGACGAGCCGTTCATCCTGCACCCCGGGGAGTTCGTGCTGGCATCGACCTACGAGGTCATCTCCCTCCCCGAGGACCTGGCCTCCCGCCTGGAGGGCAAGAGTTCCCTGGGCCGCCTGGGCCTGCTGACCCACTCGACGGCCGGCTTCATCGACCCCGGCTTCTCGGGCCATGTCACCCTCGAGCTGTCGAACGTGGCCACGCTCCCGATCAAGCTCTGGCCCGGCATGAAGATCGGCCAGCTCTGCCTCTTCCGCCTGACCTCCCCCGCGGAACGCCCCTACGGCTCAGCGGGAGTCGGCTCCCGCTACCAGGGCCAACGCGGCCCGACCCCCTCGCGCTCCTACCTCAACTTCCACCGCACCACGATCTGACCCCACCGGCACGGCACTCCGCAGCCGAGCACACCGAGGACACCGCAACAACCGCCCGGGCCCGATACGCTCACTCCCGAGCTGCTGCATGGGAAACCGCGACGTGGTGAAGACATGACCTTCGGCACAGCGGACGGTGGTGGTCAACGCTTTCCTCTCCCTTGCCACTTGACGACGATCGCCACATTAAGGGATGAAGCCGACACACCCCGGGGCGGCACTCCGACGTGTACCGCGAGGTCCCCGATGGGGTAGGGTATGCACACAGAACGGCCACCCGGCCGCTCAGCGCGGGCGTAGTTTAATGGTAGAACATGAGCTTCCCAAGCTCAGAGCGCGAGTTCGATTCTCGTCGCCCGCTCCAACGGTTAAGGCCCAGGTCAGGGACATGATCCCCAACCTGGGCCGTTGTGTTGTCGACATTGGTCAGAGGCGTCGCGTGCCAGAGTCAACGCCACGCTTTGAGGGTGTCCTCAGTCAGTCGGCAGCCAGTATCACCATCACAACGAGAGCAATTGCCCCGACCAACCACAGTGGCAACCCCGTCTTGGTGAAGCGACCTTGACGGTCCCGAGGGGGCAGTCGTCTCTTCGCCATGTGCCTCCCCTCCGCGTCAACGGGTACGTCTCCGAGAGTGACTGCGGCGCCGTTGACGGACAAGGACGCGAACCAGCCGTGACATGGACCCCGAGGTCGGCCGTACTGCGCTGTCCGCATTACGGACCGCACGTAAACGCCTCCAGGGCGGAGGTCATCTCTCGGCCCGCAGGGGGACGCAGAGAGACCCCCTGGCCCCCGAGGGGGGTAGGCAACCACTGCTACCTTCACTCCATATACGGTGACCGATCCGACCGTCTCGGCTACTCACCGTGTCGCTTGAGTTTCCCGCTATCGTCAGACCTGGTGACGGACCGCCGAGAGCCAAAGACAAGGAGGCACCCGCGTGACGACCGCATCTGACTCCTCAGCCGCCGTTCCCCCGACCCCACAGCCTGCCAGCACGCCCGAGGACCTGCGTGCGGCTCTCTCACTGGTGGCGCCGAGGGCTCTGCCCACGTTCGACGCCGAACGTGCCGTCGCGCTTCAGGAAGCTCGCAAGCAGGTGAGCGCGGCCCCCATGCGCCGCTTCGTGGGTCAGTGGGCCCTGTACGTCGCGGTCGAGCGTCACGCCGATCGCGCGGCACGTCTGCGGGTGTTGGAGGCGCGTGCCGCCGAGACCGACGACCTGACCGAGGCCCGTGCCATTGCTGCCGAGATCGGCAGCATCATCGACACAGCCGTTGCCGAGGCCGGTATTCAGCGCGGGCAGAGCGCCCTGTGAGCGACAAGGAACAGTGGCGGTGGGAGTACGACCCCGACGCCGAGCACGTCAACTCGGGCCTGCCCTCACATATCGTCACCGAGGTCGAGCGCCTGGCTGATGAACTGGTGGCCCTCGCCGAGGTCGGTGTCGACGTCACCGACCTCGGCACAGGCCCGAGCCACGGCGGCCCTGGTGGGCTTCGCCGTATCCCGCTTCTCGCGGACGGCTGGTTCTTCGCCCTTCCCGTGCCCCGGATCAAACTCATCGCCATCGTCCGAATCATCCCGCCGTTCGCCGATCTCTGACTGGCGCGATTGCCAACTCGGCAACCCGCCCTCGTGCCAGATGCGTGCCAGAACGGGAGGGGAACCACGGTCAACAACGGACACGCCAGAGCCTCTGGGGCGCCCGGCCGAGGTGACATTCACGCTGCTCAGGCACCGCATCGAGGTCATTTGGCACGGTGATTCCCAAGCTCAGAGCGCGAGTTCGATTCTCGTCGCCCGCTCCAGCATGAACCCCCCAGGTCGGCGACCTGGGGGGTTGTTCGTTGATGAGTCGGTGTGTGCGATGTTCAGGCCGCGCGCGGGGTGAAGGTGATGCGGGAGTCTTCTGCTGTGAGTGCCACGTTCAGTGAGCCGTCCAGGGCCTTGGCGAGGCGGCGCAGCAGCGGAAGTGTCGGCACGGTGTCTCCACCCTCGATGCGCGAGATCTGCGGCTGCGTCATCGCCGCGCGCTCGGCCAGCTCGGTCTGGGAGAGGCCAAGTTCGACACGGCGGTCGTAGATCGCCTGGCCGAGGTCGCCGGCGAGGCGGGCGTCGATGTACTCCTGGTCATACTCCACGGTTTCACCGAGAAGCTGCTTGGTGCGACGCGTCTTCCACTGGCTGTGGTTCATCACGCCTCCTTGACGCGGTCGTAGGTGTGCTGGGCCGGGCCATGCTCGGCCTCGCAGGCTTTCTGGGCCTGGTGAGCTCGTTCGATCTCTGCGGCTTCATGCATCCTGGTCTTGCGGAAAACGGTAAGCAGCACGATCCGCCGACCCGGGGCGAGCCAGTAGGTGATCCGGACGGCATCGCCGTCAAGCGCCATCCGCAGTTCACGCAGCTTGCCACCCAGGTGCCGCGAATACGGCTCACCGAGCGTTGTGGGCTCGGCCAGAAGTCGGTCCGCCTTGTCCTCGACACGACGGTAGAGACGGAACGGGAGCAGCTCCAGCCAATCCCGCACCTCGGGCTCGACCTCGATCACGTACCGCCCCCTTCATGCACTCAACGGTATATGCAATTGACTACATACCGCAAGGTCATCCACGACAACGGGCGAGCTCCGCGACCTCAACAGCCCCGGAAAACAGCGCCGACGACACACGGCCCAGCTGGTCCGCGCCAGCGCCCGGCAGTAGCCGTGGCGCCGCTCACAGCGCCCCGCCCTCCCGATTCTCCGATGTCAGGCAGCCTGCGTGAGTGCGGGTGGCGCGAGGGCTGGGCGTTGAAATGCACTAATTGCCCGCCTCGCGCCACTGTCGCACCAGTAGAGGTGGCAAAACACGGACAACCGGGGCACACGACGACGGCGCCCGATGGTCGCGCCCCTCACCACCACTGCAAGCGGCTGACCCGCGCGGACCCATTCGAAGCGCCGGTGATTCCCAAGCTCAGAGCGCGAGTTCGATTCTCGTTTCGCCCGCTCCAAGAGTTGAAGCCCAGGTCAGGGACATGATCCCCCACCTGGGCCGCTGTGTTGCCCAGACCGATCCCCGGGTCTTACACCGGAAGCGACCGGACCCGGCCCGGCGAGTTCCTACCGCTCGGTGGCCGGCCGAGCGTCAGGCGCGGCTGCGATCTCCCGCTGGCACTCAGGACCAGAAGGCTGATCGGCCGGCCAGCGGGATGGCGGGCGAGAGCGGCGGCATTGCGGACTGGTCCCAAGACGACCGCCCAGACGCGGAGTCTCGTGGCCCAAGCCAGGCACAGGGGCAGAGCCCAGGGCATGCACCCTCGTTTGACTGCACTATGACTGCATTGACGCTAGAATGCAGTCATGACTGCCTTCACCATCAGAGAAGTACCCGACGACATCGCCTCCCGCCTGAAGATCCGCGCCGCTGAAGCCGGCCAGTCCCTCCAGGCCTACCTCCTTGCCCTCGTCACACGGGAAGCCACCCAGCCCACCCTTGCCGAGATCGCGCAGCGCGCCGAGCAGTACGCGGCCAGTGAGGTCGACAACAATGATGTGCTCGCGCTCATCGACGAAGGACGAACCGCACGTTGATCGTCATTGACTGCTCAGCCGTCATCATGTTCCTCACCGACAGCGGGGCCATCGGCCAGCAGGTCCGCGCCCGCGTCGCCCGGGAAGACACCCTGCACGCTCCCCACCTCCTGGACACCGAAGTCGTATCCGCGCTCCTCGGCATGGCACGCGGCACAAGAAGCGGCATCCCCAAACTCGACAAAGCTGTTCTGGACGAGAACATCAAGACATACAGCGCCCTGCGCATCGACCGTCATGAGGCAATGCCCCTGTTGCCACGCGTCCGGGTCCTGCACGCCAACCTGTCCGCCTATGACGCCACCTACGTCGCCCTCGCCGAGACCCTCGGCGTCCCCTTCATCACCACGGACGCCAGAATCAAGCGCGGCATCCGGAAGCCGCGATGCGCGATCGAGGTCATCGGCGTCGAGAAGAACTGACCTGACTGCTCGCAGAGTCGTGTCACCGTCCGCAGGACGACGCCTTGGTGCCGTCATCGCGGGCCCGTGGGTCGAGGCGGCCAAGGTGAAAGGGCCCGCTCTCCGGCACGTCCGGCAAGCGCAGCGCCATGCCCGGTGCGTGCCGTCAGGGCGGCCGGTCACGATCAACAGCGGTTCCCAGCCGTGGGCCAATCAGTCGCCGAAGTCGGCGTTTCACCAGGTCAGCGGCCCAATGACCTCCGGAAGCTCAGTGATTCCCAAGCTCAGAGCGCGAGTTCGATTCTCGTCGCCCGCTCCAGTAGTGAAGGCCCAGGTCAGGGACATGATCCCCAACCTGGGCCGTTGTGCTGACCAGGCATCGGGCGGTCTTGAAAATGCTGTGTTCCTCGGAGTCTGACGCATGCCGTGCGACGACGCGGTGGTCGGCGTCATCGTGCAGCACGACCAAGCCGCGGCCGCCGCATCCGGGTGGAGGTCCGTGAGCATCTCCAGGATCTCGCCGTACTCGCGGGCTCGCTCGAAGCCGCGCGTCGGTGCTGCTCGGCGTAGAAGTGGAGAGCGAGATTGACCGCCTCCTTCTTCGTTCTCGCCTTGGGGAGCTCCATGCATCACCGACATCAGCGGTGGCCGCCGCGCCCAGGTGACTCGGCAAGACGGGCGGGAGGGGCGGCCCGCCGCGGTCGCGGTCACCGGCGGCCGAACTGCGCAGAAGCCCTCAGCGCCACCTGGGACGCCGTGGTTCCCGGCCGCAGGCGGCCCAGGCCGTGACGGCCAGGGCCAGCAGCAGCGCCCATGCCAGGTGGGCTCGTTCCCGCCCGTCGCCGCCGGCCGGTACGAACAGCGTCAGCTCGTCCGGCGGCAGTTCGGCCGCCGACACGATCAGCGCCAGGAGCGTCCCCGCGACGGCCGGTCCGGGGCTCGTCATCCCGGTGAACCGCACCGCCATCGAGGCAAGTGCGAACGCCATGGCGAACAGCGCCGCGGTCTCCAGCGTCACCGTGCCGACCGGCAGGCCAAGGCCGGCCGCTCCCGCCACCCCGAGTACGGTCACCCACCAGACGGTGGCCAGGGGCAGGACGAGTGACAGCCGCAGCACCTGCCGCACCGCGCGCGGCACCGGCAGCACCGCGGTGGTCTCCCTGGCCGGGTCGTCCAGCACGAACGCCACGCCCAGGGCTCCGCAGAGCGCCGCCATCCGCAGCAGGGTGAGCGCGGCATCGGGGCCCACGTCGGGTGCGGTCAGCCTGATGACGACGGCCAGCAGCAGCCCGAGCCCACCGGCCGCGGCCAGCAGCCTCCAGGGCAGGCTCCGGGCCTTCGGCCACAGCAGCGCCCGTTTCACCGGACCCGCCGTCATACGCAGCCCCATTCGCGGTCGGCGGCCGTCTCGGCCCGCACCGGGACGCCGAGCAGCTCGGCCGCGCGGTCGGTGGAGGTCGCCGGCGCGGTCAGCTCCGCCCAGGACGCCTCAACCCGCCGGGCCACCTGTTCCGTGGGCTCGTCGAGCAGCGCCCGGAGGACGGCGAATTCGCGGTCCGGGACGGTGACGGAGCGGACGGGAGCCAGAATCACGGCCCCGCCGCCATGGACGCGCGCCTGGGTCCTGGCGAACTCGGCCTCCCCGTCCGGGGTCGCCCGGATCGCCAGCCACATGATCACGATGCCCTGCCCGCCGCAACGCGCGCCGCGGTCGGCCTCGTCGTCCGCGACCAGCCCTCGGGCAACGCTCGCGGCGAACTCCAGCCGCCGTTCACCGCCCCATGCCGTGCTCGCCGTCACCTCGCCGGGCGGCCCGGGCGGCAGATCGTGGACGCCTGTGAGCCCGTCGAGCGCGTCGACCCGCTGTCGAACGGTGAGTTCGCGCGTCGCGGCCGGGGCGCCGGACACCGCCCTGACCTCCTCGGTGATCGCCTGCCACTCATCGATCCAGGGCGTGAAATCGGGGAACGCGCAGTACGTCGTCACGTCCCGCCGCACGCACACCTGCGCCGCGGCCGGATCGCCGGTGGCACGTGCCCTGGCCTCGACCAGCGCCTCCGACGGCCCGGCACCCTGCGCCACCGCCCCGACGAGCGTGCCCGCAAGCGCCACGAGGGCCGTGCCCCGGACGGGTCCGGAGCGTCCGCCGCTCAGCAGCGACGCGCCTGCCCCGGCCAGCAGCGCCAGGCCCACCAGGTACAGCGCATGCCAGTTCGCCGGCCGCCCCACCAGGTCGGCGGGCAGCGGCAGCTCACTCTCGTCGATGGCGATCGGCGCCAGCCAGCGCCAGCCGCTCGTCGTCACCGAGAGGCTGAGCTGGACAGTGAGGAGCACCAGCACAGCCAGTGGTCCGGCGAACGACGAGCGGACCAGCCGGCCCAGCAGCACACCGAGCACACCCAGGAGGACAACCACAAGGGGGCCCGTCACCAACTCGGCGAACGACGCGTGCCCCACCGCGCCCGGCCGCATCGCCTCCCGGGTGAACTGCCCTGCCACGATCACGGCGACGGCCAGCGCGAGCGGCAGTGTCGACAGACTGTGCGCCGTGTTCCGCTGCCACGCCGTCACCACCAGCACCCCGAACTGCGCCTCCGTGCGGTGCCGCCGGGCACGCAGCACCGCCGAGTTCGCCGCCACGAGCCCGGCGAGACCGACGAACAGTGGCCCGTACTGTGTCTCCCGGCCCACGTCCTGCAACACCGGATGGCCGACGGCCCCGGCGGCCCGCCACACCGTCAGGGCCACGTATGTCGTCATCGCGACGACGACCAGCGGGTGCGACAGCAGCCGTCGTGCCTCCGTCCGGGCCAGCGCGAGCACCGCGCGCCGCCGCCCCACCGCCGGGCGCTCGATCGACGGCACCGGCCTCTCCAGCAGCGTCATGCCGCCACCTCCGGCCGACCGCCGAGCACCAGCAGATAGCCGTCCTCCAGCGTCGGCTCGACGAGCCGGGCACCGGCCGGCGGCTCACCGAGGTTGCGGAATTCGCCCGTTCCGGTACGCCAGCCGACCAGCGCGCCCGGGTCCCGTTCCGCGCCGGACCAGACCCGGCTTTCCGCCCGCGCCACCAGTTCGGCGGGGGTTCCGTCGAACCGCACCCGCCCCCTGTCCAGAACGACCACCCGGTGGCACAGCATCGCCACGTCCTCCGTCTGATGCGTCGAAAGGAGCACGGTCCGGTTCTCCCCGGCCTCGGCGATCAGCTCGCGAAACCGCATTCGCTGCTCCGGGTCCAGGCCCACCGTCGGCTCGTCGAGCACCAGGAACCCGGGATCGCCGACCAGCGCGGCCGCCAGCGCCACCCGCTGACGCATGCCGCCGGACAGCGCTCGTATCCGTTTGCCCCGCTGCTCCGCGAGTCCGACGGCGTCCAGCACCCGCCGCACCTCCGCGTGCCGAGCCCGGCGGTCGGTCAGTTCCTTGAGGATCGCCACGTAGTCGACGAACTCGAAGGCCGTGAACCCCGGGTGGAAACCGGGCTGTTGTGGCAGATAGCCCAGCAGCCGCCGAGCCTGGACGCGCCCGTGCACCGTGCTCGGGTCCTGGCCGAGGATGGTCAGCGCGCCCCGATCGGGTGGCATCGCGGTGGCCAGGATCCGCAGCAGCGTCGTCTTGCCGGCGCCGTTGGGGCCGAGCAGGCCGGTGACGCCCCGATCGAGCCGCAGCGACACGTCGTCCAGGGCCAGCCCTCCGCGATAGCCGAGACTGAGTCCAGAGGCCGAGATGGTGGGTGTTGTCATGACAGCCTCCTGGCTGTGCCCGGGAAGGACGCGTTGAGGTGACGGCCGCTGTCGAAGCGGTCCCGCCCGGCCATGAGCGTCACGGTCGCGACCAGCGCGACGGCCAGGGCCGCCAGTTGGCCGACCCCGGTGAGGGGGAAGGGCGGGCCCTGGGTCAGCGGGCGGCAGATCAGCAGCACGGTCACCCACCCACAGCCGACGAGAACGGGCGCGGCGACCGGCCCCAGCCGGGGCATCAGCGACAGCCCCAGCGAGGTCAGGGCCAGTGCGGGCAGTGGCCAGCCGGCCATGACGACCCCCGACGTCGGCATGACCAGGCTCGCCACCATGGCGGCGGGCACCGTCGTGGCGAGCACGGCGGCCGTTCGCACCAACAGCAGCCGGAACGTGTGCAACGGGGCCACCACCGCCATCTCGTGCGTAGGGTCGAGAGCGGGTCCGAAGGAGATCGCCACCCCCGCCAGCGGCAGCAACGGCGCCGTCGACAGCAGGAGCAGCGGCGTCGCCGCACGCCCGACGACGACCCCCAGGGACAGGGTTACGACGACGGCGACAAACCAGGACGTGCGCAGTACCGGGGTCGCGGCCAGCAGCCGGGCGGTGTGGTCCGGCACCCCCGCCCGGACGAGCAGCGACTCGGCGCGGCTGCCGTGCGGGGCGTCCAGTTCGGCGTCCAAGCGCGCCCAGCCGGCGTCCAGTTCCGCTGGATCGGTGAGGGCGCGCAGTGCCGTGCGGCACTCCGCGCATCTGGCCAGATGGGCGTCCACCGACCACAGCCACGGTGGTGGGAGTTCACTCGCCGCGTACGCGCGCAGCTCGTCCTTGGACATGTGCGACGTCATGCCAGCTCCTGACGCAGTTGCCTTCGGGCGCGCATCGCCCGGGTTTTGACGGTTCCGGGCGGAACGCCGAGCAGGGCGGCGGCTTCGCGGGTGCTCAGGCCGTCGATCACCGTCGCCTGGAGAACCGCCCGCAGTTCGGGAGAGAGCCGGGCCAGCGCCCCGGCCAGGTCGCCGTGTTCGAGTCCGACCAGCACGTGGTCCTCGGCAGACGCCATCTCACCGTGGCGCAGGCGGGCCAGCGCCTGACGCAGCCGCCCGCGTGCGCCGTCACCCCGCAACGCGTCGACGAGCCGCCGCGACGCGATCCGCCACAGCCACCCGGCCACGTCGCCGTCGTGCCGGTAGCGCGCCTTGCCGCGCCACACCGCGAGAAACGTCTCCTGGACGACGTCGTCGACGAGAGCCGGATCGGCGCACCGCCCGCGCAGCCGGGCGACGAGCCATGGCGCGTACCGCCGGTACAGCTCCTCGAACGCGCGCCGATCACCGTCCGCGGCGGCCCGCAGCAGTTCCCCGTCACCGCGGCTCTCACCGCTCGTATCCGTCACGCCCCTTCATCGGACAACGGCCCTCCATCGGTTCACGGTCGGCGGAAACATGCCTCGGAGAGGACTGCGCGTGACGCGCACGGCCGCACTGGCTTGCGCAGCGTCGCCTGTCCGTCCTGGGTGAGTTCGGGCGCTCGGTTGCCGTCGCGCCGCTCCCCCCACCAGCAGAGGCGGTCAACCATGGACAACCGGGGCGCAAGACGACCGAGTCCAGGGATCGGGACCGTCAAGACCTCATGCGGCTGACCTGCGAAACGCAACCGAAGCGCCGGTGATTCCCAAGCTCAGAGCGCGAGTTCGATTCTCGTCGCCCGCTCCAACGGTTAAGGCCCAGGTCAGGGACAAGATCCCCAGCCTGGGCCGTTGTGTTGTCCAGACCTCTCCAAGTCCCTCGCACCACTTGAGAGGGCGGTATGAGAGTTGATGCCCGATTCGCTGCTTCATCTGGGGAACGAACCCGGTCTGCGCGGAGTGCGCTCCACGATCTCCACCTCGATGCTCACCTGCTGGCCGTGCGCGACGACGGCGTTCTCGTGCGCCGACGCGGCCACCGCGATCACCAGCCCCAGGACGTCAACGGCCAAGCCGCGCTTGCGGCCCGGTATTTTTCCCGGCCGCATCACGCCCCATCGTCTGCGGGGGCACACCGGCCGGCTGCCCCGCCAAGGGCGAGCGCCAGGACCACGACGACTTCTGCATGCACGTGGCGCGCGAGAACGAACACGAAGGTCCATCACATTGGCTTCCACCGCGTACAACCTGACAGCCCTGCGGCTGCATCAATAACTTCAGGAGGCTCCGTCGCCGGACGTGCCTGTGATCAGTGGAGTGTGGATGTCGAACTTGACGGTAGAGCGGATTGAAGATCGAGATCTGCCGGCTGGACGCCTGCGGTGGGCGATCGGAGCCTCGGCTCTGACGCTCGTCTGGACTGCCATGTTGGCGATACCGGCTTCGAGCGCGGCAGCGCCGAGCGTCGATCCGTACAGCTGGACCGAGACGCCGATCGGTCAGCCGGGCCTCATGATCGAGGACGTCGACGCCGCCGACGGTGTCGCCTGGGCCGTCGGGTCCGAGTCCGGCGAGCGACTGGTGGCGCTGCGACGTGACGGCGACACCTGGACCGACGCGACGCCGGACGTCTCAGGAGCCAACCTCGTGGAGGTGGCCGTCGCCGCTGCCGACGACGTCTGGGCGGTCGGCTGGGATGGTTCAGCCGACGAGGGCATGACCAGTCCGCTGGTGCTGCACTGGGACGGCACGACGTGGGCGGAGATCCCGAGTCCGGCTGAGATCGGCGCGTTCGATGACGTCGTCGTGGACGCGGAAGGCACTGTATGGGTGACTGGCTGGGCTCGGATCGGCTCCGCCGAACCCGCTGTCGTATACCAGTACGCCGACGGTGAGTGGACCGAGTACGCCGACGGTCTGGAGGGCGCGATCAATGGCAACAGCCTGACGGTGCTGGCTCCCGACGACGCGTGGCTGGCCCTCAACCCCGGCCTGGCACATTTCGACGGCACTTCCTGGACCATGGTCGAGGAGTTCCCCGCCGACGGATCGCAGATCCTGAGCGGCATCGCCGCTGTCGACGCCACCGACATCTGGGCGGCGGGTCATCAGTACACCGGGGGCGCGATCCAGCCGATCGCCTGGCACTACGACGGCTCGGAGTGGAGCGAGGTGCCGACGCCGAACGTCTCGGCACAGGTCTACGACGTGACGATCGTCGAGGGGCACCCCGTTGTCGTCGGCGAGGAACTCGATCGTGACTGGGCCTCGACCCCCCTGGTGCTCACGACCAAGGCCGGCGCCGAGCGTCCAGGACTGGTCCAGGTCGCGGGTCCGACCACGGACGCGGTTGTGTTGACAAGTGCCGACGCCGATGCCGGACGGCTTTGGGTGGCCGGCGGAAACATCGACGTATTCACCGGCTTCGCCGCCTACACGGAGCTTCCATGAAATGAATGGGCACCGCCGACCGATGTGGTGGACATCGGCCTCGATTCGTCAGCGGGGTTCGGTCGCTGATCGGTTCGGCGGTTCGCCCGTTATGCCCGGATCACCCGGCGGACTGCCGAGATCAGCTGGGTGACCATGCCCTGGGTGGCCACCGCGTCGTCGAACACCGTGGAGTCCTCCGAGGACCGCTGCGGCCGGCGCCGGAAGCAGGTCAGCAGCGACGGGTCGAACGCGGTGTCGTACAGGCCCAGCCCGCACGCTGCCTTCCACCGCGGATTGCACCGCGGCTTCAGCACGGTCACCACGTCCGAGGTCCCGAACAGGCTCTGCGACACCACCGTTGAGTGCGGGGTACATGTCCGCGAACGTCTCCGGCGTCAGCAGCCGCGGGGCCAGAACCAACGATTTTCAGTGATCTCCTGGGCCGCACCGTGTCCGCTCGCTGACGGCCGGGGTGGGGTCTGTTCAGGGCCGCTCGCTGGACACGCCCCGGGTGAGCGGACCTGCGTGGCTGACACAACCTCCTGACGGCCGCCGGAGTCAGGCCAGATGAAGGGGGTGGCGTACGAAAATGCACACCGAGACCGGCGGCATGAACGCATTGGCGTTTGAGGAGTATGCCGGCGTCATCTGGCCGTCGCTCTACCGCAGTGCGTATCTGCTCACCGGCAACCACGCAGATGCCGAGGACATCGCTCAGCAGACGTTGCTGAACGCGTATCGCTCCTGGTCGCGGGTCATCCGGTCGGACTCGCTGGACGCGTACTTGCGGCGCGTGCTCACCAACGCGTTCTTGTCGGCCCGCCGCCCGAAGAAGCGGCGGCTGGAGCTGTTGACCGCCACCCCGCCCGAGCCCGACGTCGCGCAGCCGCCGCACGCGCCCGAGGACCGGTTGATGCTCTGGCCGCATGTGACGTCACTGCCGCCGCGCCAGCGCGCGGTGATCGTGCTGCGCTATTACGAGGGCCTGAGCGAGCAGGAGATCGCCGACGCCCTCGGCTGCTCGCGCGGCAACGTGAAGTCCACCGCACATCACGCCCTCAAGACGTTGCGAGCCGCTCTCTGCTCGGAACGCACCGACGGGAGGGAGAACTGACATGAGTGCCGACGTCGAAGAGATCCTCAGGCGCGAGTTCCGCGAGGTGGCCTCCGGCCTGCGGGTTCCGGCACGTCCGCCAATGCCGCAGGAGTCGGTCCGCAGCCAGCGCCTCTGGCGGCCACTGCTGGTCGCCGCCGTGACCCTCATCGTCGTGGGTGCGGTCGCCGTGGTGTCGTCGTACCGGGACGACGGGAGACCGCGGCCGGCGACGTCGCCCACAGAGAGGCCCTCTGTCCGTCCCCTTACAGCTGACGCGCCGACGGTACCCTACGTGTTCGACAGCCGCTTGTACGTCGGGGGAGAGCAACTGCCTGGGTCCTGGTGGACCGTGAACCAGGCCGGTGGCGCCTGGGTCGCGCAGCGCGACGACGACACCTGGTGGTGGGGCACCGGTGCCGAGGAACGCGCCATCTCCGGCACGGTGATACTGCAGCCTCGGCTCTCTCCCGACGGCAAACTGCTGGCGGTCGGCACCACCACGCAGAACGGCGGGCAGGTGCTGCTCATCGACACGCAGTCCGGTGAGACTGTCAACACCCTGCAGATTGATGCGACCGGGCCGGACGATCCGAACGCTCTCGGGGTCGTCGCGGTCACCGAGGACACCAAGGTCTTCCTGGAGAGCGACAGCCGGCGTCTGATGTGGCTCGCGGCCGCGGGCGACGAGACTGTCGACCTCGACATCA
This sequence comes from Streptomyces litchfieldiae, assembly GCF_031845365.1. Lineage (NCBI taxonomy): Bacteria > Bacillati > Actinomycetota > Actinomycetes > Kitasatosporales > Streptomycetaceae > Streptomyces > Streptomyces litchfieldiae. The sequence continues at coordinate 68,779 of NZ_JAVREL010000012.1, read as the reverse complement.
CCGCGCCCGACCAGTGGGTGCGGGCCAGCACCACCGCCGGTCTGATCGTGTTCGACGGCGCCAAGGACGGCGAGCGCGATGCGTCATACCTGGCGGAGGCCTCCGACTCGGGGACGCTGCGTCGGTTGCGGACACTGCCGGGCGAAGACGTCGAGGTCAGCCCGTCCGGCACGTGGCTTGGGTACGGAGGTGCCTGGGGCGGCGAGTCCCAGACGGTTCCCGAGATCACGGCGCAGACGGTCGACGGCAGCCGACAGCTCACACTGCGGCCACCCGACAACCGACAACTCCTCCTTATGACCTGGGAGGACGATGACCTGCTGCTCGCCGAGTTGCACACCGACGGAAGCCCGACGGGACTGGCACGATGCAGCATCCGCGAGGACGACTGCCTGGTGATCGACGTCCCATGAGCATTCCCGCTCCGGACAACGGAATCCGCCCGGTCCACACCATCAGGCGCCGGTGCCGTATCAGCCCAGGAAGGTCTGGCTCCGGCCCTTCGCGTCGGACGGATTTACAGTGGGGGCCCATAACCTTGTGGCGCTGAAGAAGACGACTGTCATGACCGCCGGGACTTCAGAGCGGTCACCCCGCTCACCGACAATCACGCCCTTCGGCTTCTGCCCGACGACCTGTAGACCCGCCTGCCCCCGTGCCAGATGCGTGCCAGAACAGCCGGGTAACCACGGTCGACGATGGACACCGTGAAGCACGCGGGCTCCCCGGGCAACGTGGCGTTCGTCGCGGTCAGAGGGCATACGCTGGCCGTTACGCACGGTGATTCCCAAGCTCAGAGCGCGAGTTCGATATCACGACACCGTCCGCATCGCGAGACGCCTTCCACACGCCCCGGCGGCCCTCACCACCGCGCTCTTCGAGGAGGTGAGTGTCGGGTGCACGGGCCGGCGGCAGGATGACGAACGGTCCTGGCCGGCATGCTGCTACGCCGGTGTAATCACCACGGTGACCGTCCGGTTCCTCTCGGCGCTCTCGTACGGCGCGTCTCGCTGATCCGCGCTCGCGGTGGTGAACTCGGTGAGGGATTTGCCGCTGGCCGCGCTGAGCTCACGGGCAGCGATGAGCGCGCGCCACAAGGAGACGACGGAACCGCCGCTGGACGGGGCGCCGGGGACAGTGGCGGCATGGCCGAAGATCTCGACGCGCACTTGGCGCCCGGCCAGGCGCTCGCCGAGAACGGCGAGCCGATCGGCGCCGGTCGTGGTCAGCTCAGCGCCCTCGGAGAAGAGCCCCTCCGTGAAGGCGACTTCCACGGAGTCTTGGCGGACCACGGGGTGCAGGCCCGGGGCCTGAAGCGCGCGGGCCAGCGCGTCGGCCGCCGCCGCCCGGCGAGCCTCTTCGCGGGCCCGCTGCTGTGCGAGCTCCGTCTCGCGTTCTGCTTCGAGGCGCTGAGCGATCTGCTCCGCCTGCTCGGCCGGCAAGGCACTGTGCCGTGTGGGCGGTCCGCCGTCGGTGCCGTCAATGAGCGCGGCCGCTCCCGCCGCGAGGGCGGTCACCGCGCACACTGCGGCAGCCAGTGCCGTATGCGTGCGGTGCCGGGCGAACGCCGCCCGCGGGCCGCCGCGGCGGAGGCGCTCGATGCGCGCCAGCCCGGCCAGGGCCGCCGGATCCTGAGGGTGCCGCTCCTGGACGCGCCGCCAAGCCGCCGCCGCCTCGGTCAGTTCGCCCCGCTGAGCGTGCACGCGGGCAAGCAGGTCGAGCACGTCCCGATGTCCGCCGACGGCGGGATCATCGGCGGACCGCAAGAGCCGTAGGGCTTCGTCCAGGTCGCCGGAACGGGCCGCCGCTCGGCTGCGGGACAGCACAAGCGCGGGGTGGAGCGGTGTCCCGGTCGGGACCGTTCCGTCGGCCTCCGTGCTGGCGGAGAGGTTCGCTCCGGGCCGGGCACCGAAGGAGACGCGGGTTGTGGTCACTTTCAGCTCCTTTGTCCCAGGGGTTACTTAACCCCGCCGGTCTTCCGCTCGACCTCGTCCACGACCCCCGGCGGCAGCAGTCGACGCAGTCGCTCGTTGACACTGGCGAGGGTCCGGAGATCCCCCGCGGCGACGGCCCGCCGCCCCTGGAGGATCGCTGCGTCCGCCTGGGCACGCGAGACCATCTCGTCGCGCATCTCGGCCAGCGCGTTGAAGACCAGGTACTCCCACTGGTCGGTGCGGCGCAGCAGCTCGACCTGAAATTCCCTGGCCCGCTTGATGAGCCGCCGAAGGTCCGCCGGAGTGGCATCCTCACCGAGCGCACTTGCGCGTCCACGCAGGTTCTGGAGCTCCCGTCGGTCGGACGGGCCCCCGCCGGCCTGCTCAATGATGTCCTCGCAGACGCTCAGCAGATCCCACAGCTCGCGCTGAAGTCCGGGAACCTCGATGCCCTCCTCGATGTCGTCGAGCTGGGCCTCGATGTCGCGGATCCGGCGGTCACTGGTGACGGCCGCGCCGGTGTCGACAGCCGCGGCGTCCACCTCCTTGCGCAGTTGGGGAAGGGTGTTCTGGTCCGCGAGGTCCTCCAGTTGAGTCCTGGCCCCTTCCGCGTACGCGTCCTCGGCCTGGTCTTGGAGGCCACGCAACCGCTGCTCCAAGTCGTGCAGGCGGTCCACAAGCTCGTCGTGTTCGGGCGGCAGCAGTTCGGAGCGGTTGATCGTCGCCTCGAACTGCTGCTGCACCAACGGGATGTCGGCGGTGACGAGGACCTCCCGGTTACTCGCATGGATCTCGAAGGTCACCTCGACCTCACTCTCCGCGGGCAGGTCGATGCGAACGTCCCGCGGGCGGATCTCCAGCAGACCGACCCGGGTGTTGCGGTCGGCGCGTCGGCGCTCGCCCTCCAACAGGGGGATGCGGATGACAGCGTCCGGCTCGGACCGCCGCAGCGGGATGGTCGTCCGGTACGTCTTCGTCACAATGGCCGGCAGCGCCGTGCCCTTGCGGAGCAATGGGTCGAACGTGCCGTCGGCCTTGCCGATGCCGAGGGTGCCGGTGAGCACCGCGTCGCCGGGGACGACCGTGGCGTGGGTGATGGACAAAGTGTCCCCGGCCAGCTTCTGCCGGGTGCCGGAGGCGTCGGTGAGCTCCACGGTGAAGCGGGACTTGGTTTGCTCGTCGATGGCCACCTCCGTGTAGAAGGCGCCGTCCTGGCTGAGTTCGGTGCGCGGGCCGCGGAAGGGCGGGTGCCCGTCCGGGTTGCTCAGGGTGACGGCATACTGCGTCCAGTCCACCGTGCTGCCGCTGCTCAGCCTGCCGGAGACCGGAATCCCGGTGGTGTCAACGGACTGCGCCGGGTAGGTGAGTTCCACCGTGAACTCGCCGGGCGCCGCCTTCCGCGGCTTCCGCGGCAGCCGGACGGTACGGGCGAAGACCGCGGCGCCGCGTGCCACCACGGTGGTGGGGTCCTGGCTGTGGTCGACGGGGATGCCGGGGCCGTCCACCGGGTCGGCCAGTAGTTCGCGCAACCCCGGGCTGAGCGTGGCCCCGCCGACCAGGAGCAGCCGGTCGATGTGGTCGGGGCGGAGTGAGCTCTCGGCGAGCGCATCGCGGCACAGCTTGACCGCGCGGGTGTAGAAAGGCAGCGCGAGGTCGTCGAGGGCGCCCCGCGTAAGGGTGTACTCGAAGGGCTCGGTGCCGCCGTCACCGTCCTCGATATCGACGGAGATCTCGATCGAAGCCGTCCGGGACAGCGCGATCTTGGCGTTCTCCGCCTCCAGCTTGAGTTTGGCGAAGCTCTTGCGCCACCGCCGGTCGCTTCGGGCGAAGTCGGGCAGTCCCAGGTCGCGGCGGACTGCGGGGACCAGCAGGTCGTCTACGAGGGCCCAGTCGATGAGCTTCCCACCGAGGTACGGGTCGCCCGCGTGCTGGATCAGTTGCAGTTCGCCGTCGCGCTTGCTCATCACGGCCGCGTCGAAGGTCCCGCCGCCGAGGTCGAACACCATCCAGTAGGCGGAGTCCGAGGCGTCCTGAACGCCATACGCGATCGCCGCGGCCGTGGGCTCCTGCACCAGCGGGCAGTGGTCGCCGAGGCCAGCCAGGGCCGCGGCGGCTGACGTGGCGTTGTTCTGGTTGAGGGCGAAGGAGGCGGGGACGGTGATCACCGCCGCCTCCGGCTGGTACCCGTACTCGACGGCGGCGTCCTGGCGCAGCGACTTGAGCACCTCGGCGGACAACTGCTCGGGGGTGAGCGACACACCGGTGCGCTGGAAGCTGCGGTGGGCGCCCGCCGCGCCCATCTCCAGTTTGAACTCGGCGTAGGCGTTGTCCGGATCGCTCTCCGTGCGCTCTCGGGCCCGCCTGCCGACGTGGATCACGCCTTCCTTGGGAATCCAGACGGCGGACGGCGTGTAGTCCCAGCCGTCGTTGTTCTTGATGATGTGTACGCCGTCGTCCTCCGCCACCGCGATGGCGCTGTTGGTGGTGCCGAGGTCGATGCCGAAGTCGATGGTTTCACGCACTGCCCTGACCTCCTTGGTCGTTCATGTGCCGGGGATCTGCTCGGGTGCGGGCCTGCCCACGATGACCTGGCCCATCTGAATGCGTTCGCCGCGGAAGTAGACGGAGGGCCGTACGGTCTCCAAGACCACCTCGCCGGTCAGTTCCGGCATGTCCTGGAACATCAGGACCTCAAGGGACAGGCCGGAGTCGAACGGTGCGCCGTCGTGCTCCTGGATCTCCAGTCCGTCGTCGGCGAGTGCCTGACGGCTTGCATGGACCTGACGGCGTACCTGCCGCAGGTCTGCCGCCGAGAGCGCGCCGATGTCCTGGTCCAGCTTGCGCAGGGCGCGCCAGATGCCGGTGGCGGCGCCCACCAGCGCGTCGGAGCCGGGGCTGTCCGAGGTGTCGGCCCGGCCGGCGAGGGCCTCGGCGGCCTCGACCCGGGCGGCCTCGGCCTCGGCGAGGACGTCCGCGACCCAGTCGGCCTGGGCGGGGGCGAGAAAGGGGCGCGGAACGCGAAACTCCGGTGGATGCCGCAACTGAGCGAGAGCATCGCGTACATGGCGCACTCGGCGGCGAGCCCGGGAAGTCATCTCATGCTCCTTCATGCCCGCTCAATTCCAGGAGGTGGCTGATATAGCCGATGACCACGAACGCGCCGAAACCCGCGATGATCGCGGGCGCTGGTCCCACGACGGCTGCCAGGACGAGCACTGCGGCGATCCCCAGCAGGAACAGCACACAGCCGATGGTGTCGCGGCGTCGGTTGGTGCTGACCTCCGGCACCGGCCGCCCCCTGACGCGGCCGGGGCTACCGAACTGCTCGCGAATGGCGGCCCAGTTCCGAAAGATGTGGCCCTCGTCCCGCTTCGGGGCGAAGTCGTGCGCCTTCTCCACGAGGCCGAGCATCGTGTCCCGCTGCTCTGCGGTCGGCCTGATGTTCAAGTGATAGTGCTGGAGCGCGACCGCCAGGTTGTTCAGCGTGACGGCGACCGCGTGCGCAATCTGCTCGTGGCGCCATTCCGGGAGGAACGCCCGTAAGACATCGAGCTGTTCGAATTCAGGGACGACCCGCTGCCGCAGAATCTCCGCGGCGTCCGCATACCGCCGCGCTTCCTGCATGCCCTCCGCCGCCAACAAGCCGTCCCTGATCTTCTCTGTTCTTTCCTCCAGGGTCTCCTCGAAGAGCTCGGAGATGTGCGTCGAGAAGACGGCGATCCGCGCCCACTCCTCGGACACATCGGCCAGCCGTTCGCCGAAGGCCGGCTCCATGGCCAGTTCCAGGAGCGGGGACACGAGCAGCTTGGGCAATCCGGCCAGGAAGTCGTCAGTCGTGTGCTCGCCGAGCCTCGGATCGTTGAGTGCTCTCATGCGGTGGGTGACGTGCTCGCGGAACTCCGCCCGCGCCAGCAGCGTTCCCCAGCCGCTCGCCGCGCCGCGCCACAGCGCGCCGAGTTCTTTCGCGGGGACCGTCAGACGTCCGGCCTCCACCTCCAGAGCCTTGGCATGCAGACGCACCACCTCATCGTGGTCGTCGTGCACGGACCGGGGGCAGCCGCAGCCAAGGTCCGCCTCCCCCCACCGCCATAAGAGCTCGTCCACCAGCCGCCGCCGCGGGTCCTGAAACTCCTCGAACGCCGCGCGAACCTCCTCCTTGCGGTACCGCCCTACCAGGGGCGATTCCGCGTCTCCCGGCCACGTCTCCTCGATCGCCAGCCGGGCCTCCAACTGCTGCCTGTGCCGCCGTACCACACGGCCCTGAGCATCGGCGGGCAGCCCGGTGACGGCGAAGACGTTCCTGCGGTACAGCCGTACCCCGGCCAGGTCCGCGAAACGGGACAGGTCCCCGGTGCCGCGTCCGACAGCGTCCGACTCACGCGCCCCGCCACCCACTGTCTCCTCGTACATCCTTCCCCCCTGCGTCGCGCCGTTCACATGACCACTCCCCTGCGCCACGTCATGAGCCTTGCCATGTGCCGCTGCCGGAATCGGGGATGGCGGCTGATGACCTCTTCCAGCTGATTCGCCGCGTCCTCCAGCCGCCCGGGCACTCGGGAAAGAGCCACGGCTGCCCGGACCAACTCCTCGACGGACTTCTCCGCCACGGGGGAGCCGTGCCGCGGTGGCCCCATCTGAGTCACGTCCCCCGCGCCGGACCGCGGTCGCAGGTCCGAGGCGCGCTCCGCGACCGTGCGCGCCGTGGCGGGCCTGTCACCCGGATCAATCCGCAACATGTCCGTGACCAGCCGGTCCAGTTCAGGACCGACGTCGTCATTGAACGCGCTCGGCGGCAGCAGCGGGCGGTTGAACCTCTCAAGGGAGAAGGACTGCACCGGATCGCCGCCGTTGTACGGGAAACGATTGGTGAGCAGGAAGTACGCGATCGTGCCCAGGGCCCACACGTCCCCGGCGCACGAATAGCCCCGGCCACAGCGCAGCACCTCGGGTGGCATATAGGCGACAGTGCCCTGGGCACTGGCCGCCATCGTCGCCGGGTCGGTCTCCTTGGCCAAGCCGAAATCGCTCACCTTCACCCGCAGCCCGGACTCGTCGTAGGTGATGAGCAGATTGGCCAGGGACAAATCCCGGTGCACGATGGGGTGCTGCCGCTCGTGGGCGACGGCCAGCCCCTCGGCGGCCTGCCGCAGCACCGCCGTCACCTCACCGACCGGCACCACGCCCGAGTGCGAGGCGACCAGCCGCTCCAGGCTGCCGCCCGCCACATACTCCATGGTGATGTAGCCGCGCATGCCCTCGGATGTCTGCACAGTGCCGGCGTCAAACACGCGGATGATGTTGGGGTGCCCGAGGGTGGAGAGCATGCGGGCCTCGTCGAGCATCTTGGAGGTCGCCCCCAGCGAGGCCACGTGTTTGAAAAGCTTCAGCGCCTGCCAACCGAGGATGTGGTGCCGGACCCGGTACACCTCGGCGAACGCGCCCTCACCCAGTCCGCGGTCCACCACGAGTCCCGCGTGGACCCGCTGCCCGCGAGTCAGCAAGGTACCTTCCGCACCGGTCGGCCCCCTCATTTCCGCACCTGCCCCCAGTACCCGGGTGGGGCTGCCAGGTATAAGTACAGTCGGTACCCGATGGTGGGGACGGTCTCCAGAATCCGGGGGTTTGCCGGGTCGGGCTCAATGCACCGGCGCACCGCGCGCACGACGCCCGCCAGGTCCGTCCGGTCATAGCTGCGGCCCGGAAGCCACTCTTCACGGGTCCTCCAGAGCGCCGTGATCAGTTCGTCGTGGTCGCAGGCCACCGCCTCGGCACCCGACAGCCCGCTGCTGCGCGACACCATGTGGCGCAGCAACTGGTGTCCCTTGGGCCGCAGTCCCTCGACGAGGGTCTCCTTGTCGCCCTCGACCCGGTACACCCGGCTGCCCACGGGGTCGTAACGGATGCTCGGGCGGGACGCCCCCGACCCGGACGCCTCGGGGCGACGGGGTGCGGGCCGGGTCGCATGCGCGTCAACGTAGGTCAGCCGCCAGTAGAGCAACTGCTCGTCGTCCACCATGTCCCCAAGAACCAGCAGAGTGTCGCCGTGCTTCAGCAACTCCCGGCCGCGCAACGGCCGCATCTCGCTGCCTGGGATGTCCCGTAGCAGCAATGTGCCGTTCCTCGCCTGGTCGGTAACCCACCACTGACCGTGCTCCAGGTCCAGGATGCAGTGGAGTCGGCTGATCCAACCCTGCGGATCGGGGGCGAGCACGATGTCCGGTTCGTGGTTCGGAGCGGCGCGGCCGACGGTGTACTGGTCACCGTCCAGGACGTAGACGCGCACCCTTCCAGCAGGAGAGGTCACCTTCAGTTGCGCCGATCGCACTGAACACTCACCTCCGCGCTCTCGTTCCGCTCCGTCTCGTTCGCCTCACCAAGTCTGCTGACGGCGCCCGCAGGTGGCCATGGAAGGGAAGTGGAATCCGGATGGAATCGAACAGCACGTCACCGGACGGCACATCGCAAGCGGGCACCTACCGATCGCACGAGGCAGGGAATGACTCGGGCGACAGCGCAGTACCGCGGGACACCCAAGCACACACACCGCCGCGTCAGCACCCAATTCGCCTGAAGATAGGGGTGGGTTGACGGGTGAATCGGCCAGAAGCACCCTACTGCGGCAGCCCGGGGACCCCTCCCGGAAGGGAGCGGACGCCGTGAATCGGAATCACCGTCCTTGAATTCCGCCTCCCCCTGGCCGTGGAGTACCTGGCCCCGGCTGCTGGCCGGACACCGCCGCCGGTTATGGCTGAGGCACCATAACCATGTGGCCTTGAAGAAGACGACCGTCATGGTCGACGAGGAGGACCTCGCACTGATCAAGGAGGCCGCGGCCCGGGAGGGTCGGCCGGAGTCGGAGTACTTCCGGGAGGCGTTCCACCTGGTGGCCCTGCGCACCCGGCGATGGGACGAGGAGTGGGACATCCCCAGCCTGGACTTCGGAAGACCGGTCACGGCCGAGAAGATCGACCGCGCGGTATCGGACGGCGTGGCGGACGCCGAGTGATCGTCATCGGCGACACCTCCGGGCTTGTCGCCGCCCTCAATTCCTCGGATCCCGAGTACGAAGCCGCCCGCACCGCCATGCGCCAGGCGGCGCTCACCGTGGTGTCACCGCTGGTCGTCCTGGAGATCGAGCACATCACCACCCGCAACGTCGACCGCAGAGCGACACACGCGGTGAACGACTGGCTGCCGGCCCAGGAACGCACCGGGCGTGTGGCCATCCCCGAGTTGACCACCGACACGCTCCGCAAGGCCCGCATGGTCCAGAACCGCTACGCGGCCCTGCGACTGGACCTGACGGACGCGGTGAACGTCATCCTGGCCGAGGCGTTCGACACCGAGATCATCCTGACCCTCGCCAGCCAGGACTTCAGAGCCGTCGCCCCGCTCACCGGCAACCACGCCTTCCGCCTTCTGCCCGACGACCTGTAGAGCCACCCGACCCCGTGCCAGAACAACCGGAGAACCACGGTCAACAACGGACACCGCGAAGCGCGCGGGGTCCCCGGCCAGGCGGTGGCCGAGCAGCCGGTGATTCCCAAGCTCAGAGCGCGAGTTCGATTCTCGTCGCCCGCTCCAACAGTAAAGGCCCAGGTCCCACTACCTGACCATCGAACAGGGGCGACGACATTCCAGCACGACGTCCAAGCCAACACGCACAAGCTGCGAGAAAAGTCTCCACACGCACCTCCGACAAGCACATCGGAGAAGTGGGACTCGGTGTCCATCCGAGCTGACGGTTCCGTGATGGCCATCCGTCTCCGGAACGAATGACGCGGGGCAGACCGCGTCCGGCGCCGAACCACATCGACGTTCCCTGCTCCATCCCGTCCGGCCCCGGTTCTTTTCCCGCATGTCCCCCGGACGCCGCCTGGGCCGTTGCCCTACCGGAGCGTCAGACCGTTTCGAAGATGCTGTGCTCGTCGAAATCCGACGCATGCCGCGCGACAACGCGGTAGTCGGCATCGTCGTGCAGCACGACCAGGCCGTGGTACGCCGCGGTCGCGGCGATCATCAGGTCCACGGGCGAGGCGCTTCGATGCTCTCCGGCCTGGGCCATGCGATGTTGCACCGCCGCCACCCAACGCCCCGTGTTCTTCGGTACCGACACATCGGGGTAGAGGTCCGTGAACATCTCCGTGATTTCGCTGTACTCGCGCATGTCCCGGGCGCTGTACAGGAACTCCGTGCGCTGCGGGTAGCACGATGCGATGGCACCGGCGTCGATTGCGTCGTGCCACGCCGACTGCAACTTCGGTTCGCGCAGCAACCGGATGAGCCCCGAGGTGTCGAGCAAGTACATCATCGGCTGCGCTTTTCCTCCTCGTGCAGCGTCTCGGCGTCCTCGACAGCGCCCCACTCGTGTGCCCGCTCGAAGTGCCGGGTGATGCGAGCCGCACGTTCCTGCTGCTCGGTGTAGAAGCGGAGAGCGAGATTGACCGCCTCCTTCTTCGTTCTCACCTTGGAGAGCGCCATGGCTCGCCGCAGGGCGTCATCATCGATGTCGATCTGCGTCACGGTCACTGCCGCACCTCCCGGAGTGTTGGTGATGTACATTGCATTGTACGCCATCCACATCCCTACCGGGTGCCGCCGAGCACGGCCGTGTCAGATGTGCGCCAGAACGGGCCGGGAACCGCGGCCGATGACAGACACGGCGAAACCCGAGGCAGGCCCGGAAGGTGTCTGGCGTGGCGCACCACTCGGGTCGCTGTCCGAGCCTGACCACCGGTCGCCGTGGCCGGCCGCTGTGACCTTGCGGGCCGCCCGAACGCGGGCGTCGAGGCCCTGCGCCTCGGCCTCACCGACGCGGTGAACATCGTCCTTGCCGAGGCTTGCGACACCGAGATCATCCTGACCCTCGACCGCCGCTCCTTCCGCCCCGGCCCGGCACGGCCTGGTGCGTACGCACCAGGCCGCGTGCGTGGCTGGTCCGGGAGCACCAGGCGAAGACGGCAGCGGGGGACGATGCCCCGCGGGGCGCCGGAAGGGAGTGTGGGAGGCGCGTGAATCTCACGCGTTTCCCTGCCTAGCGGTGTCTGGAGTGATCGGCGAATGGCGATATTTCTTTACCGGATCGGACGGTGGTCCTTCCGGCGGCGGCGGCTCGTGCTTCGTCTGTGGCTGGGTGGCCTGCTGCTGGCCGTCGTCGCCGCCGCCGTGGCGCCGGCCGGGGAGGAAGAGGACCTCTCCATGCCCGGCACCGAGTCGCAGCAGGCGTTCGACCTGCTGGACCAGCGCTTCCCCGAGAGCAACTCCCAGGGTGCCGAGGCCCGTTTGGTGTTCCGGGCTCCCGACGGGCAGCAGGTGACGGCCCGGGAGAACAGGGCGGCCGTCGAGAGCGCGCTCCGCTCGCTGGACGGGGGCGATCAGGTCGCGTCGGCCACCGACCCCTATGAGACCGGCGCGGTCAGCGAGGACGGCACCATCGCCTACTCCACGATCACCTACACCGCGGACACCGCCGACCTGACCGAGTCGACGAAGAACGCCCTCGAGGACGCCGCCGACCAGGCCCGGGACACGGGGCTGACCGTGGAGATCGGCGGCTCGGCCCTGGACGCGGAAGAGGAACCGGGCGGTACGACGGAGATCATCGGTGTGGCGGTGGCCGCCGTCGTGCTGGTTGTCGCTCTCGGGTCGCTGGTCGCGGCCGGATTGTCCCTGCTGACCGCCTTCGTGGGCGTGGCCATCGCCTTCGGCCTGGTCTCCGCGCTGGCCGTTCCGCTGGGCCTGACGTCCACCGTCGCCATCCTGGCGCTGATGCTGGGGCTCGCGGTCGGCATCGACTACGCGCTCTTCATCACCTCCCGCTTCCGCGACGAGCGCGCCCGGGGCAGCGACCCGGAGGAGGCCGCCGGCCGGGCGGTGGGCACAGCCGGTTCCGCCGTCGTCTTCGCCGGCGCGACCGTGTTCATCGCCCTGGCCGGTCTCGGGGTCGTCGGAATCCCCGAACTCACCAGGATGGGTCTCGGCGGCGCGGGCGCCGTGGCCCTTGCCGTACTCGTCGCGCTGACCCTGGTCCCCGCGCTGTTCGGCTACTTCGGCCGGCGGGTACTGTCCCGCCGCGTCCGCAAGGCCACCCGGCAGGGAGGCGAACGTCCGCACGCGGTGCCCACCGCGGCCGGCCGGCCCGGCCTCGGCACCCGCTGGGCGCGGTTCGTGCTGCGCCGGCCGGTGGCCGTGCTGCTGACCGCCGGGCTCGGCCTCGGCGCCGTCGCCCTCCCGGCGCTGAGCCTCGAACTCGGGTTGCCCGGAGACGAGTCCAAGTCGGTGGAGACCACCCAGCGTCGTGCCTACGACCTGCTGTCGGAAGGCTTCGGGCCCGGCTTCAACGGCCCCTTGACCGTGGTCGTGGACACATCGGAGTCCGGTGACACCCGTGCCACCACGGACCTGGTTGTCACAACCGTGCGGGAACTGGACGGGGTCGCGTCCGTCGGCGATCCCGTTCTCAGCCGGGCCGAGGACACGGCCGTCCTCACCGCCGTCCCGGAGACCGCACCGAACAGCAGCGAGACCAAGGACCTGGTGCACGCGATCCGGGACGCGGTCTCCGGTGTCGAGACCGACACGGGCGCCGACGTCCTGGTGACCGGCACCACCGCGATGAACATCGACATTTCCGAAGCCATGTCCGACGCCCTCATCCCCTACCTGACCGTGGTCATCGGCCTGGCGGTACTCCTGCTGACGGTGGTCTTCCGCTCGGTCCTGGTCCCGGTCAAGGCCGCGCTCGGCTTCCTCCTGTCGGTGGGTGCCGCCTTCGGCGTCCTCGTCGCCGTCTTCCAGTGGGGCTGGGCGGCAGACCTGCTCGGCGTCGAGCAGACCGGACCGGTCATGTCGCTGATGCCGATTCTCATCATCGGGATCGTCTTCGGCCTCGCCATGGATTACGAGGTCTTCCTCCTCACCCGGATGCGAGAGACATACGTGCACGGCGCGTCCCCGGACGAGGCCATCGTCAACGGTTTCCGGCACAGCGGACGCGTGGTGGCCGCGGCGGCGATCATCATGGTCAGCGTGTTCGCCGGATTCATCGGGATGAACAGCCCGACCATCCAGACGATGGGCGTCGGCCTGGCCGCCGCCGTCGCCTTCGACGCCTTCGTGGTCCGGATGGCGATCGTGCCCGCGGTCCTGGCGCTGCTCGGCCACCGGGCCTGGTGGCTGCCCCGTATCCTGAAGCGTGTGCTGCCGAATGTGGACATCGAGGGTGAATCACTGAGCAGACACGCCCCGCCCTCCGCGAGCACGCCGGACACGGCGGTGGTTCCGCGGCTCCCGGTCCGCCCGCGCTGAGCCGGCCATGACGAACACGGGTGGCGGTGGCCGGCGACCACGCGGCACGTGGCGGCGAGAGGGAGCGATCACGGCGACGGCGTTCGTGCTCTGTCTGCTCGGCGGCGTGGTGCAGGTCGACGACACGCTGTCACCGCCGCCCGCCGCCGCCTACCTCGTCGCCGTGCTGTCCTGTGCCGTGCTGCCGGTGCGGCACCGGGCGCCCCTGACCGCCCTGGCGGCCACGACCGCGGCCGGCTTGCTGGTGCCGCCCCTGGGCCTTCTGCTGAGCCCGCCCATCATGGCCCCCGCCGTGATCACCGCCTACTCCTACGCGCTGAACGCGCGCACCGAACGGCGCGCGGCGACCATGGTGTCGCTCGCCTCCGCGGCGCTGCTGCTCGCCACCACCCCCTGGTTCGAGAACCTCTCGTGGCAGGACGCGAGCAGGATGGGCTCGGTGGCGGCGTTCCCGCTGGTGGCCGGTGTACTCGGGCGCTCGGCGCACAACCGGCGGGCCTACCTGGCAGCCGTGGAGGAGCGGGCCCGGCGGGCCGAGGAGAGCAGGGACAGCGAGGCGCGCCGGAGAGTGGCCGAGGAACGGGTGCGCATCGCACGGGAACTTCATGACCTGGTGGCCCATCAGATCACCCTGGCCAACGCTCAGGCCACGGTCGCCGCCCACCTCTTCGACGTCCGCCCGGAGCAGACCCGCAAGAGCCTGAAGGAACTCGTCGAGACCACCAGCAACGCCCTCGACGACCTGCGGGCCACGGTCGGTCTGCTGCGTCAGTCCGGGGACGCGCCCGCGCCCGCCGATCCGGCGCCCGGACTGTCCCGGCTTCCCACGCTCCTCGACTCCTTCCGCCGCGCGGGTCTTGAGGTGTCGGTGCACCAGGAGGGCACGGCCAGGCCGCTGCCGCCGGGAGTGGACCTCACCGCCTACCGCATCGTCCAGGAGGCCCTGACCAACGTGACCAAGCACGCCCGTACCGGCAGCGCCCGGGTGCGCGTCGTCTGGGACCGCGATCGCGTGACCATCACCGTCGCCGACGACGGAGAGGGCGCCGCTCGTACGGCACAGACCGCGTCCACGGGACCGACCGCGTCCACGGCACCGGACCGTCCGCCCGGTTTCGGCCTGATCGGGATGCGTGAACGTGCCACGGCGGTCGGGGGACACCTCGCCGCGGGCAGGCGCCCCGAGGGCGGTTTCCTCGTCTCCACCCGGCTACCCCTCCCGCCCGCCAGGGACACGAGGCGAAGGACCGACGGAGAGGCCGGGGATGCGCCGTGACGCTCCGGGTGCTGCTCGCCGACGACCAGGCCCTGCTGCGCGGCGCCTTCCGGATGCTTCTCGACAGTGCCGACGACATCACCGTGGTTGGCGAGGCCACCGACGGCGGGGAGGCGGTGAGACTCACCAAGGAGCTGCGCCCGGACGTGGTGATCATGGACATCCGCATGCCCGAGGTGGACGGTCTCACCGCCACGTCCCAGATCTGCGCGGACCCGGAGCTGCGTGCCAGCCGCATCCTGATCCTCACCACGTACGAGACCGACGAGTACGTCGCGCAGGCGCTGCGCGCGGGGGCCAGCGGCTTCATCGGCAAGGGCATCGGGGCCGAGGAGCTGCTGGACGCCGTGCGCACGATCGCCGCCGGCGACACTCTGCTGTCCCGCGCCGCGACCCGCTCCCTGGTCGCCCGTTTCCTGGCCACACCGGACGACGCCCCGTCGCACCGCCCCGAACAACTCGCCGTGCTCACCCCGCGCGAACGCGAGATGGTGGCCCTGGTCGCGACCGGCCTGTCCAACCAGGAGATCGCCGAGCGGATGTTCCTCAGCCCCTTCACCGTCCGCGCCCACGTGCAGCGCGCCATGACGAAGCTGGAGGCCCGCGACCGGGCGCAACTCGTCGTCATCGCCTACCAGACGGGCCTGGTCCACGGCGGCACCGACCGACTGTCGTAGCCCGGTACCGGGTCTCCCTTCGGCGGCTCCGAGCGGCCGGCTGTATGAGGTCCCCGGGGCTGTGAGGTCACGGCACCGGGGCGAACTCCGGCAGCGTCAGGCCGAGTGGGCCGGTCGTGCTGTCCGAACCGATTCGGGCACCGGCCATGGGCTTATCCGGGGTCGGTCACGGGGATCTCGGCGATCGCCTCGCCGTTCGCGCCGTAGGCGATGACCTGGAAATCGAGAGCGAAGTCCGGGTGATGGCTGACGTCGAGATAGAAGACGCCCCAGCCCGACTCCCCCGCCAGCGTGACCACGGTGGCCGGATAGGTGACGTCCTGGCCCTCGGGCGCGACCACGATCCGCGACGGCGTCTCGTCCAGCCGCCAGGCGCCCTCGACCAGCACGACCGCGCCGGTGTCCTCCCGGTAGCCGGCACTGATGCTGTCGGGGTCGATGTTGCTGCCAGGGAGGTGCTTGTTGGCCTCGATGTCCTCGTCGAAGTACTCCGGGAGGGAGATCACGTAGTTCTGGTCGCCCTCGGGCAGCAGCCCCAGCACAAGGCCGTCGTTGATCACGTGGCGCTCGTAGGGCCGTACCTCCACCGGCGCGCCGCTGTCGTCGCCGTTCGGGAGCGCCACCTCGTGCGTGGCCGCGGGTGGTGCCGCGTCGTCGGGGGCGGCGGGGCCCGCTTCGGCCGAACCCAGCCATGCCAGGCCCGCCGCCAGCACGCCCGCCGTTCCCGCGCCCGCCGCCGCCATCCGGCGGCGGAACCGGAGCGCGCGGCCCCGGCGGATCATCTCCTCCACCGGCGCCGGCCCGGCCGTCGTTGTCGCCGCTGCCCGGCGCAGTTCCTCAACGAGCTCCCGCACGGATCCTCACCTCCTGTCCTGCCTCCGGCGCGCGCAGGTCCCGGACCGCCGGGTCGGCGCGCAGTTTCTCCAGGCCGCGCGCCGACCGGCTGCGCACCGTTCCCACCCGGATGCCGAGCAGCGCGGCGACCTCGGTCTCGGTCCGGTCCTCGACGTAACGCAGCACGACGGCGGCGCGCTGCCGCGGCGGGAGCCGTTGCAGCGCGGCCATCAGCACGTCCCGGGCAAGGACGTGGTCGACCCGGTCCCGGACGGTCTGCTCCGGGAACCGGGAGGTCAGCCACTCGGGCACCCGCAGCCCACGAATCCGGTCGCGATTGACGTTGATCATGATCCGCCACACGTAGGCGTCCGGATCGGTCGCCTGCGTCACACGCTCCCAACGCGCGTAGGCCCTGACCAGCGCCAACTGGACCAGATCCTCCGCGTCGTGGTGATGGCCGGTCAACAGGTACGCGGTCCGCAGCAGCCGGGGCCACCGGCTGACCGCGAAGGTCCTGAAGTCGGCGTCGTGGGCTTCGGGTGCACGAGTCATGGGAATCGTCAGCGGCCGAGGGAGACCTCGAACTCGCTGAACACCTCGCCGTCCCTGTCGGTCGCGGTGATGGTGTATGTGTCGACGCCGTCGATCTCCTCCCATTGGGCGGGATCGAAGTAGAAGGTGCCCCAGCCGTCCTCGTTCTTCAGCGCCACCGGCTGTGCGGCGTAGCCCCACTCCTCACCTTCCGGGGTGACCGCGATGAACGGCACGCCCTCGTCCAGCCGCCAGACGCCCTCGATCAGGGTGATCTCGCCGTCCTCGCCGTAGACACCGGCACCGACGCTGTTGGGGCGTATGTCGCTGCCGGGGTAGTGCTTGGCGGCCTGGATGTCCTCATCGAAGTACTCCGGGGAGGAGACCACGTAGTTCTGGTCGCCCTCGGGCAGCAGCCCCATCACGAAGTCGTCATTGATCACCACACGCTCGTAGGGCCGGACCTCGATCAGGTCCATCCCGCCGGCCTGGGCTCCCTGCGGGAGGAGCACCACCATCGCGGCGGCGGCAGCGGCGCCGCCGAACAGGGCGCGCCTGAGCGTCAATTGTCCGGTCATGAACCCTCCAAGGGGTCTGTCGTTGGTCGGTCATGACTCAGACGTCGGCCGTCGGCCGAATCTATCCACCGCCCCGGTCGGCGCATGGGGGCCGGTGGTACCGGGAGATGGGTGGCTCGGATGCGGGGCCACCCCCGGCGAGTCAACGGGGCCGGCGCCGTCAGGGGACGGTACAGACGACGGCCCGCAGGGTCTGTTCCGTGGTGCCGATGTTCTTGCCGAGGACAGTCCAGCCGGTGCCGGCCGGGTAGCAGTCGGTCTGTGGCTGGTCGCCGCCGCTCTCCCTTTCCTCCTCCCGCTCAGGGTCAAGGACAACAGCAGGCGAACGTCCCGGTGCTGCGCGCCGTCAAGCGGTACTTCCAGACCCTTTAGGCGAGAGGAAGCTCGGCGATTTCCGCGACGGCCACCACCGTCCAGAACACCGGCTCCGGTGCGTTCTCGGGTGGTTGCTCCTCCATCCAGTCGCGGATTCTGGTCGCGTTCTCATGGGTGTCGAGAAGTCCCACGGCGTTCGGTCGAATCCCCAGTTGTTCCTCGACTTCCCTTTCATAGCTGTGGCAGAGCCAGGAGTGAAACTCCGACATCGCCCATCCCACGCCCACCACCTCGAATCCGAGGAGGCGGCAGTCGGCGGGCATGGGCGCTCCCGAGGGCAGCAGCTTCAGGGGGTTGGCGACGTCGGACCCGGGTTCGTCGGGGGCGGCGAAGGTGTCCGTCATTTCGTCCAGCAATTCCCGTGCGTCGTCCGGAAGCATGCCGACTGCCAGCAGGCGGGGCCGCGCGTCGAGTCCGGTGCGGGTGGTGGACCGATCCGCCGGGTTCAGGCATCGGCTGACCGTGATGAAGTGGGCCGGCACCAATTGTGAATTCTGGTAAATCTCGCGCGGGGCGGGGAGGGCCAGGACGTACCCCGCGAGAACGGCTTGGGCGTCGGTCATGGGGAGAGTCTGCGGCCACACTGCTGCCCGCGCGTCAGCCGGGTGTCATTCACTGTCACTTCACCTGTGGCAACATGGCCCGCGCGGTCGGCTCATCACGACTGTCCGCCAACGACCGTAAATCGGCGGTCTATTCACATGAAAGCTCCGCATATCACCAACCGGAGCGGCGAGATCACGTCACGCAGACGTAGTCGCGCGACACTCACAGTGACGGATGCCTGAACCCCCTTGACGAGTGCTATCAGTCTCGAAGATCGTGGACCAGCCTTCCACGCGCGGCGAGTTAACGGCCGTTGTACGGTCCAAATCGCATGCCAGCGTCCCGCACATTCTCCCGCGTGCCAGGGGGCGTACAGCACGAGTCCCCGGTTGACCAGCCGGGGACATTCACGCTGGAGGGGGAACGTTGGCAGGACGCGAGCTGTGTCAAGCCGCCTCATGTCGAAGTGCGGGAGAGGAGCCCGGCAGAGCCGGCCCCGGATCGTTTTTATGCGTGGCGTGTCGCGACCGGCTGATCAATGACCTGCTGAATTTGCCCGCCCTGTACGGCGATTGCAACAGGGCCGCGGGCCCCGATGTGGTGCGCGTGATACGGAAGACCCCCCGGAAGAGTGCCACCGCCGACTCGATAAATCCTGCCGCCGCCGAAATACGGTCCGCTATTCGTACGGTTCTGGCATCCTGGGCCGGTCTCGTCGCCGACGAGCGCCGGTTGGAGCCCCCGGACCGGGACATCTCCGCGCTCGCCAGATTCCTGAGCCGGCATGTCGATTGGCTGATCCGCCACCCCGCCGCGGGTGATGCGGCGGAGGAAATCCGGAACCTCACGCGAACCGCGCGCAACGTCGCGTATCCCCACAACGTCCGACGCGTGCCCATTGGTTACTGTCCCGACGGCGACTGCGACGGCGAGCTGGTCGCCCTCATACGCCCCCGCGGCGATCTTCTTCCCTCCGAAATCGTGTGCACCGTTTCCCCCGGTCATTCCTGGCCGGCCACGTGGTGGACAAGGCTCGCCCGCCAGATACAGAGAAGCCAAGGAGAGAGTGCTTGAATCGCGAAACCGCGATGGCCGGCCTGACAGCCGATGACATTGCCTCCGTCTGGCGCATTCCCAAAGGCACTATCTACCGTTATGCCCATCAGTACCAATGGCGCCGTTACACCGAGACCGGCCGCGCTTACTACCACCCCGCCGATGTCACGGCCACCCTTGACCAGTTAATCAAGGAAGAACGCTAGTCACCACCCAGGTGTCCGCCGGCGTCCGGCTCCGCCCGGCCGCCCGGCGCCGGCCGTCGCCCGGCCAACCCTCAGCGTCTGCCCTGGAGTTGGCCCTGGGTGACCTTGACACCGAGGTGACGAAGAATATATACATATAATCACACCCCGGAGTCCGCCTTCATGGCGCCGGCTCATTCTCAGGTCCCTTCGCCGTGCGCTTGGCGCCCGGACGGCATTCGCCTGGTTTCCGGCGAATGCGGAGACCGCATGCCGCGCTCCGAACCACATCGGACCTGTCCCGCTGCTCCTCTTCACCGTCGGCAACGCCGAGCAGCGGCAGCTCATCACGTCAAATCCACCCAAGCCGGACAGGATTCTCCCGTCCGGCCGCCGGTGCCTCCATCGGACGCCACGTCGCACCACGCCCACAGCCAGCGGGACGCGACGGACCGGCGTTCCCCGAGCCCGAGCCCGACCCCCGCTCGGCAGTGTCGGGAGACTGCGAGAGAGATTTTCCGCACCAAAGGCAGATGACTCTACAGAAAGTGGATTCTAGACATGCCAAGGCTATGCAAGCCGTCGGTGAGTGTGCCGGAATATGTCATCACCATGGAAGAGACTCTGGAATTCGCCGAGAAGGCCCATTCCGGTAAGCCGCAGCTTCCTTTAGCGCTTCGTTTGATCCAGAACACCGGTGTGCGGAAGCGGCACATCGTGCAGCCCATCGAGGAAACGCTTCGCCACCCGGGCTTCGAGGAACGCAACCGCATCTATGAGATGGAATCCAAGAAGCGGTGCCCCGAGGTCATCGATCAAGCCCTGGCCAACGCCGGCGTCGCGGCCCAGGACATTGACGCGATCATCTATGTGTCGTGCACCGGGTTTCTGATGCCCTCGCTGACCGCATGGCTGATCAACACCATGGGATTCCGATCCGACACCCGGCAGATACCCATCGCGCAACTGGGCTGCGCGGCCGGTGGCGCGGCGATCAACCGGGCTCACGATTTCTGCACGGCCTACCCCGAGAGCAACGTTCTGATCGTCTCCTGCGAACTGTGCTCCCTGTGTTACCAGCCGGAGGACGACGGCGTCGGATCGCTGTTGTCCGACGGGTTGTTCGGTGACGCCGTCGCGGCGGCCGTCGTGCGGGGCAGCGGTGGCACCGGCATAGAGCTGGAACGCAACTCCTCGTATCTCATTCCGAACACCGAGGACTGGATTTCCTACGCCGTGCGGGACACGGGCTTCCACTTCCAACTGGATCGCCGGGTGCCCGGAACGATGGAGCCGCTCGCCCCGGTGATGCGTGACCTCGCCGGTGAGCACGGCTGGGACGTCAGAAACCTGGGCTTCTACATCGTGCACGCCGGCGGTCCGCGGATTCTCGACGATCTCGGCAAGTTCCTCGATGTCGACCGCAAGGTGTTCCGCCATAGCTGGGCCACTCTCACCGAATACGGCAACATCGCCAGCGCGGTCGTACTCGACGCGCTGCGCAGGCTGTTCGAGGAGGACCCGCCGATGGCGGGTGCCACCGGCGTGATCGCGGGATTCGGCCCCGGCATCACCGCGGAAATGGCGCTCGGCAGATGGGCCGTTGACGCGCCCACGCACAGAGATTGACTCCGACGGGGCGCGTCACCGCCCCACCTTCAGCGGGATTTCGCACAGACGACAAGGAAACGAAGGGCATGAGCGGCCTTATTGTCCCAGCCGGCCAGGGTCGAAAGCTGATCACCAAGGCGCAGGAAGTCACCTTCAAGGTCACCGCGGCGGACGGCGCCGCCACATCGTGCTTCGAGGTGGTGGTGCCGCCCGGCTTCGACGTCGGAGCGCACACTCATCACCGCTCGCAGGAGCTCTTCTACATATTGGAAGGAGAGCTGGACCTCCTGGCGTTCGAGCCGGTCAAACGCACCGAGGACAGTTGGCACGACTGGGAGTCCGCCGAGGGGGATCGCGTCGTCCGCGCGGGCGCGGGGAGTTGCATGTTCGTTCCGCCCGGCTGTCCGCACGCGTTCCGTAATTCCACCGACAAGCCGGCGCGCATGCTTTTTCAGAGTTACCCGTCGCCCGATCACGAGCGTTACTTCGAGGAGATCGTGGAGATCTTCTCGGCCGGCCAGTCGGTGGATCCCGAGGCCGTGCAGGAGCTGCGCGACCGTTATGACGTCAGCCAGATCACGCCGCTTCGCTACGAACCGAGCGGAAGGTGACCTCGATGGACATGATTCCCCAGGTTCACGCAAGTCTGGGCGAGCAGGAACTGGCAGCAGTGGCCGAGGTGTTCGCGTCGGGCTGGCCGGCCGGTCAGGGCCCGCGGGGCAAGGCGCTGGAGGCGGAGCTGGCTCAGCGTTACGGCGTCGGTGGCGCGGTCGCGGTGAGCAACTGCGGCGCCGCGCTCCACCTGGCGCTGCTGGCGCTGGGCGTGCGGCCGGGCGACGAAGTGATCGTCGCCGACTACACGTTCCCGGCCCCCGCCCACGCGGTGCGTTACGTCGACGCGGTCCCCGTCTTCGCCGACGTGCGCGCCGACACCGGCACCGTGGACCCCCAGGCGGTGGCGGATCTGATCGGCCCGCGAACGGTGGGCGTGATCGCGGTGGACACAGTCGGTCTCCCCGCGGACTACGCGGAGCTGAAGTCGATCGCGGACCGCCATGGACTGTTCGTCGTCGAGGACGCCGCCTGCGCAGTGGGCGCGACGTACCAGGGGCGCGAGGCGGGTGCGCTGGCGCCGGTGGCCTGCCTGTCCTTCCACGGACGCAAGGGAGCCACCAGCGGCGAGGGCGGGGCGTTGCTCACCGAGGACCCGGCGCTCGCGGCGGATGCGCGCATCCGGTCGTCGTTCGGTATCGGAAGCATCTTCGATCAGGCACAAGTAGTCGGCCTGCCGATCCCGGTGTTTACCGAAATAGGCTTCAACTACAAGCTGTCGGACATCGCCGCCGCGATCCTCCAGGTGCAGATAGGCCGGATCGACGAGCTGCTGGGCCGTCGGCGCGCCGTCGCGGCGCGCTACGCCGAACTGCTCGCCGACGAGGAACTGATCACGCTGCCGCACGTGCCACAGGACCGGACCCACGCCTGGCAGTCGTACATGGTGACGCTGGATCCGGGCGTGGACAGGGCGGCGGTCGCCGCCGACCTGCGCGCCCAGGGCGTCGGCTGCGGGCACGGCACGTGGGCGTCCCACCTGCAGCCCGTCTATGAGACGAAGCAGACGTGCCCGGTCTCGGCGGATCTCTTCGAGCGCAATCTCGCCATCCCGATGCACGCCGAGCTCAGCATGAACCAGGTCGAACGGGTCGCCGAGGTCCTGCGTTCCGCGCTCAAGACCCACGCGCGCCCGCACGGCGCCTAGGAAGGGCAGCATGAACAACAACCAACCGACGCCCGGCCGGATTATGCAGCTCATCAACGGCTACTGGGCCACCGGCATCCTCGGCGCGGCGGCGAGCCACTCGCTGTTCACCCACCTCGACGCGGGCGCGGAGACCGCCGGGCAACTGGCCGCCCGGGCCGGGATATCCGAGCGGGGCGCGCAGACGCTGCTCGACGGGCTCGTCAGTCTCGGGCTGGTCAAGCTGGACGACGGCACGTACCGCAACACCGAGGAGGCGGCCACGTTCCTGGTCGAGGGCCGGCCCACCTGTCTGAGCACCTTCGCCACGCTCAAGCTGGCCCAGATGGGCGACTTGGCGGCCCTGCCCGAGGTGGTCCGCGCCGGGGGGCCGGTGGCCGACGCGACGGTGGAGGTGGCCGACAACCCTCACTGGGCGCAGGTGGTCCCGGCCATCGCCGGGCAGTCCGTTCCCGTGGCGACGGTCGCGGCCGAGCTGCTGGGGCTGGCGGACGCCGGGGAGATCTCGATCCTGGACGTGGGCGGTGGCTCGGGCATCTACTCGGCCATCTGGCTCGGGCTCAACCCGGCCGCCCGCTCCACCCAGCTCGACTGGGCGCCGATCAACGCGATCGCCCGCCGGATGGTGGCCGAGCGAGGCGTGGGGGACCGTTTCACCTGCGTCGACGGTGACTTCCACACCACCGGCTTCGGCACCGCCGCCCACGACGTCGCCGTGTACTCCCACATCGCCCACCAGGAGGGGCCGGAGGACAACGTGGCGCTGTTCAGCAAGCTCCGGGGCGCCCTCAAGCCCGGCGGCACCCTGGTCGTCTGCGACTTCATCGTCGACGACGACCGCGGCGGCCCGCCGTTCCCGCTGATCTTCGCCGCCGAGATGCTGCTCAAGAGCAAGCAGGGCGGGACCTGGCGGCGGGCCGACTACCAGGACTGGCTCGCCAAGGCCGGCTTCGAGGACATCTCGTTCCACCCGACACCGTCGCCGGCCACCCTGGTCTTCGCCCGGTAGCGAGCTCGCCGACGCACTCAGACTGACACTTGGAGGATGAATGCCCGAGACCGCTGACTTGGCAGGTTATTACTCGGCCATCGAGGAAGCGGCGCGGCTACTGGATGTGCCCTGTTCACGTGACAAGGTCTGGCCCATTCTGACCGCGTACCAGGATGGTCTTGCTCAGTCCGTGATCGCTTTCCGGGCGGCGACCGGCGCGCGTCGCGCGGGAGAGCTCGACTGCCGCTTCACGATGCTGCCCAGGGAGATGGACCCGCTCGCCGTGGCCATCTCGAACGGCCTCCACCCGGAGACGGATCATCCCGTCGGCTCCCTGCTCTCGGATATCCACGAACGGTTCCCCGTCGACTGTTACGGCATTGACTTCGGCGTCGTCGGCGGCTTCAAGAAGACCTGGTCGTTCTTCCCCCCGGACAACATGCAGCATCTGGGGGAGCTCGCCGGTATCCCGTCCATGCCGCGCAGCCTGGCCGAGAACGTCGGCTTCTTCGCCCGCCACGGGCTGGAGGACAAGGGGAGCCTGATCGGGATCGACCACCGAAGCCGGACGCTGAACGTGTACTTCGGTGAGCCGCCGGCCGAGTGCTTCGAGCGGAAGGCCATCCTCTCGATGCTCGACGAGCTCGAACTGCCGGAGCCGAGCGAGCAGATGCTCAAGCTGGGCGAGCTGGCGTTCGGTATCTACGTCACCCTGGGGTGGGACTCCCTGAACGTCGAGCGGATCACTTTTGCCGTGATGACCCCGGATCCGCTGGCGCTTCCTGTTCATATCGAACCCACAATCGAGCAGTTCATCAAGAACGCTCCCTACGCGCCCAGTGCGGCCGACCGCAGGTTCGTCTACGCCGTCACGTCCGGGCCCGACGGGGAATACAACAAGCTCCAGTCCTACTATCAATGGCAGCCGCATATCCTGAACCTCATGCTGCTGTCCGACTCCGTCGAAGAACCCGCGTAATGTTTCGCCCAGGTCCTGTCCGGTCCTTTTCGGGCATGGGTATGCCGAAGGTATTCATCTCCGGCCGGCTCGCAGCAGCCGCCCGGTTCACGGGAGGCAGGTGACCCGCCATGGTTACTCGGGAAGCGCAGCTGGTGGAGCTGGTCGGCACGGACGGTGCCGCCACCGGTTCCTGCACGGTCGCCGAGGCGCACACCGCGCCGGGCCGGCTGCACCGGGCGTTCTCGGTGATGCTGCTGGACGACTTGGGCCGCGTCCTGGTGCAGCAACGGGCCGCCGAGAAGACGCGGTTCGCGCTGCGCTGGGCCAACGCCTGCTGCGGTCACCCGGTGCCCGGGGGGACCGTGTCCGACGCCGCCGCCCAGCGGCTGATCGAGGAGATCGGGGTGCGGGAGGTGACGCTGCGCGAGGCGGGCGTGTACCTGTACCGGGCCGAGGACCCGGCGACCGGCCGGGTCGAGCACGAGTACGACCACGTCGTGGTCGGCCGGATGCCGGTGGACCCGCCACTGCGCCTGGACCCGGCCGAGGTGGCCGACGTCCGCTGGCTGGCGCCGGACCAGTTGCGCGCGGACCTGGGTGACCACCCGGACCGGTACGCCCCCTGGCTGAGCGGTGTGCTCGCGGTGGCCACCGAGGCCGCCGGCCGCCTGCCGGAGGCATCCGCGCTCGCCGTTCACTAGGGCCTGTATCGAGTTCCCGCCCGGGCCCGCGACGCCAGTCACGGCACCTCGCCGCTCCCCCAGACTCCGTCTGGGAGGTGCCCCCAGCCGAATCGCGCGAATACGGCCGGGTATGAGCTGCGATCCGGTGCCTTGCTGGGGGTACCTCCCAGGCCCCCAAGGGCCTGGGGGGGCACCGCGTCTGACGCCGCGGGCTGATCCGACCGGGAACTCGATACAGGCCCTAGGCGACGGAGAACGTTCCCGGCCGGCGGGCCCCGGGCTGGTGCCCGGGGCCCGCCGGGTCAGGCGGCGCGGCCGGCCTTCAGCGCCGCCGCGGTGTCGACGGCACGCCGGGCCTGGTAGTGGGCCGCCTTCAGGACCACCTCACCGGGCGGGCCGTCGCCGGCCACGTGGGAGGTGCCGTACGGGTTGCCCGTCCGGAACTCGACGGGGTCGGTGTAGCCGGGCGGCACGATGATGCCGCCCCAGTGGTAGAAGGTGTTCGCCAGCGCTGGGGGTACCTCCCGGGCGGAGTCTGGGGGAGGGTGGACTCCTGGCCGTCATGGGCGGTGTTGGACGCCGTGAAGGCGGAGTACACCTTGCCGGCGAGCCTGCCCTCGAACCACAGGCCGCCCACGCTCTCGATGAACGCCCGGAGCTGGCTGGCCGGGTTGCCGAAACGGGTGGGCGTGCCGAACAGCACCACGTCGGCCCAGGCCAGGTCGTCGGGGGCGGCCTCGGCGACATCGGCGGTGTCCCGTATGTGCCGTTCCCACTCCGGCCGGGCGCCGATCGCCTCCGGCGCGGCCGTTTCGGCGACCTTGCGCAGCCGCACGCGCGCGCCCGCCTTCTCCGCGCCCTCGGTGGCGGCCCGCGCCAGGGCGTGCACGGTGCCGGTGGCGCTGTAGTAGATGATCGTGGCGTTCACGGGATCCATGAGTGGGTCCTCTTCTTTTGTTCGGACGGGGTCGGTGGCATGGCGCCACCGGCCCCTTCGACGTCCGAGGTGGCGATCGGCGGTCCCGCGTGCGGATGGCCGGGCGGGCCGGCGGGAAGCCGATCCGGTCAGCAGTACGACGACGTGGCCCCGCGTTGTGTGAGGTCACGCCGGTCACACGGTCACGCGTGGATGACGCCCGCCGATCGCGTCCTCGCGCGCCACCGAGCCGCGACAGCCCGAATATCCATCGATCACCACAAAGGAGACAGTCTCGATGAAGGGCTCCGCAGTCTACAAATCGATACGGGAGAACGGCCTTTACTTCGGCACGGTGCCGGAGAAGGCCGCAGCCATAAACGGTTCGACGCTGATCACTCTTGATCACGATCTGGACGTCCTCCCCGAGGCGGGACGGCGCCTGACGGTGGCCGAGCTCGCCGACCACGTGGACGACCTGTCGGCGCGGCTGTGGGCGGCCGGGGTGCGCTCCGGCGAGCACATCGTGATCCACAAGTCCGCCAACTCCGATGTCTGGGTGCTCGCCACCGCGGCGGCGCGCATCGGAGCGGTTCCCGTCATGCTGTCGCCCGCCCTGGACGCCGCGACCATCGGCGCCCTGCTCAACCGGCTGGATCAGCCGTCTCTGCTCACCGACGTGCGCAAGCTCGACACCTTGGCCGACGTCCCGCTGACGGACCTGACCAAGCGGGTGCTGATCGTGTCCGGAAGCAGGCCGGGCGCGGAATCGCTCACCGAACTCGCCGGATCCCCGCGGGTCGAGGCGGTGTTCCGGCCGCAGGACGAGCCCGCGAAGATCACCCACACGTCCGGCACCACGGGACTGCCCAAGCTCGTCGTGCACACCTTTCGGAGCATGGGCCAGCGGCTCATGCCGCAATGGCGGCTCCTGTCGTTGATGCGGAAGCGGGAGACCGTCGCGATCCACATTTCCTTCGTTCATTCGCGGATGTTCGCGGCGATGGCTCTGGCACTCCTCAAGGAAATGCCGGTGCTGCTCATGAACGAGTCCGATCCGGACGAGGTCGCCGAGCTGTTCCTCAAGAACCGGCCGGGATTCATCGAGGCCCTTCCCAACTCGCTGATGGAGTGGGAGGGGCTGGCCGACGATCCGCGAAAGCCGTTCGCGTCGGTGAAGTACTTCAGCAGCACGTTCGACGCGATCCATCCCGGAACGATGAGCCGGCTGCTCAAGTCGTCCGAGCGGCGCGGGGCGTTGTTCTTCCAGATCTATGGGCAGAGCGAGGTGGGCCCGGCCGTCGGCCGCCCCTACTTCCGCAACTCCGCGCACCGGGCGAACGGGCGCTGCGTCGGCTTCTCGATGCCGGGCTGCGCGAAGGTCCGCGTGGTGAGCCGGGACGGCAAGCCGCCGTCCAAGAAGAACCCGGGCTTCATCGAGGTCGCGTGGAACGGGCTGGCGAAGACCTATTTCGCCGAGCAGGACCGGTACGACGAGAACCGGCACGGGAACTGGTGGCGGACCGGCGACGTCGGTTACCGCACCCGGCTGGGGTGTCTGCACATGCTCGACCGGGAAGTGGACATGATCCCCGGGGTGCGCAGCTCCCTGGAGGTCGAGGACGTGGTGCTGAGCCGGCTGCGGGAGCTGAGCGAGCTCGTCGTGGTGCGGGGTCCGAAGTCCGAGCCGGTCCCGGTGATCTGCACGCACGACGACAAGCCGCTGGACCGGGAGCGCTGGCGCACGGCCGTCGCCGAATTCCCCCAGCTCGCCGACCCGGTCCAGATCCCGCAGGCCGAGCTGCCCCGGACCGCCACGCTGAAGGTCCAGCGGATCGAGCTGTCCCGCCGGCTCCAGGAACAGACGACCGGCGCCGGCGACTGATTCACCGGCCCCGCACGCCTCACCACACGGTGGTGGGGTCAACCAACTCGAAAGGGATCAGTGCAATGACACCAGAAGCCACACTCGCGCGCTTTCGCGAATACATGGTGGGACCCGCGCGGTTCATGACCCTGCTGTCCTGTTTCGAGCTCGGCATCATCGACACGCTGCGGGAAACCCCCGGCATGACTGCGGCCAAGCTCGGCGACGCCGTCGGCGTCAAACCCGATGCCGTGGAACAACTCCTGCATCTGCTGGTCAAGGAGGGCTTCGTCGCGCACGACGAGGAGTCCGGCGCCTACACCCTCGACGCGCTCGCGGACGTCGACCAGGCCGACCTGCGGCGCGCGCTCACCTATATGAACATGATCAAGGTCGTCGCGCTCCGGCAGTTGTTCTATCTCACCGAGAGCGCGCGGACCGGCACGCTCGTCGGCCTGAAAGAGCTCTATGGATCCGAGGGAACGCTGTACGGCGCGGTGGCCGAGCACCAGGACCTGCGCGAGTCCTGGGCGACGCTGATGAACACCGTGACCGCCCGCATGGATCCCTGGTTCTTCGACAACATCGACGTACCGTCCGGGTCGCAGGTGCTCGACCTCGCCGGGAACACCGGTCTCGGCGCGATTCACACGTACAAGATGAAGGAGTCGCCCGGGCTTCGGGTGACGACGTTCGACCTGCCCGAGAAGGAGAAGGAGTGCCTGGCGAACTTCCGGGCGGAGGGTGTGGACGAACACTGCTCGTTCATCGGCGGTGACGTCTTCGAGGGGATCCCGCAGGGCTTCGATGTCGTGCTGATCAAGCACTTCCTGGACATGTTCGACAAGGACGACGTGTTCAAGATCCTCGAAGGCGTGAACGGCTCGCTGGAAGTGGGCGGCCAGGTCCACATCATGGTGCCGGTGTACCCGGAGAACATCACCGACTCCGACAACTACAACGTCGACTTCTTCCCGGCCTTCTTCATCGGCTGCACCATGGGCCAGGGCGGGCCGCAGAAGCTGTCGACCTACCGGAGCTGGCTGGAGGAATGCGGATTCAAGGTGACGAAGGCGATCACCAAGGCCCCAGCCGACATCCCGCCGGACGTCATTCCCGTCCAGGCGATCCTGTGCGCGACGAAGGTCGCGTGATCAGCCGGGCCCGGACGTGAGGACGGGGCCTCCTGGCGGCGGCTCGGCGCGGCCCTGCCGACCGAGCGCCGGGAGGCCCCGGAAAACCGTTCGCGGGTCAGGAGCGCCGGCGGGTGGGCTTGTCGGCCTGTTCCGCCTGCTTCTCCTTGATGCGCGCCGCTTCCTTCCGTACCTCCGCCTGCGTGGCGCGCTCCTGCTGGAGCCACTCGGGGAGGTCGTTCTTCAGCGCCTCGATCTGCTCCGTGGTGAGTGCCTCGGTGACTCCCCCGCGCGCGAGGCCCGCGATCGAGACGCCCAGCTTCGCGGCGACCACCGGCCGCGGGTGGGGGCCGTTGCGGCGGAGCTCCCGCAGCCACTCCGGCGGGTTCGCCTGCAGCTCGTTCAGCTCGGCGCGGGAGATGACGCCCTCCTGGAACTCCGCGGGAGTGGCCTGGAGGTACACACCCAGCTTCTTCGCCGCGGTGGCGGGCTTCATCGTCTGGGTGCTCTGGTGCGAGGTCATGGCCCCAAGGGTAACGAGCGCGTGCGGGCCTTCCGACCGGGACCGGATAGCCTGGCCGCGTGACAGGCTCGGAAGTGCCACCTTCGTTCCGGCTCGCGTACGTTCCGGGCGTGACGCCGGCCAAGTGGGTTCGAATCTGGAACGAACGGCTGCCCGACATCCCGCTCACCCTGGTCCAGGTGCCCGCCGCCGAGGCATCCGATCTGCTGCGGCGGGGCGGTGCGACGGCGGGATTTCTCCGGTTGCCGACGGACCGGACGGATCTCAGCGTGATTCCCCTCTACACCGAGACAACGGTGGTCGTGGTCCCGAAGGACCACGTGGTGGCCGCGGTCGCCGAGGTGTCGGCCGGGGATCTCGCCGACGAGCTCGTGCTGCACCCCCTCGACGACACCCTCCCGTGGGAACGCCCGCCGGGACGGCCCGCGAACGAGCGCCCCGCCACGACGGCCGACGCCGTCGAGCTGGTGGCGGCGGGCGTGGGACTGCTCGTCGTTCCGCAGTCGCTGGCGCGCCTGCACCACCGCAAGGACCTCACCTATCGGCCGGTCTCGGACGTCCCCGAGTCGCGCGTCGCGCTGTCGTGGCCGGAGGCCGCGACGACCGAGCTGGTGGAGGACTTCATCGGGATCGTCCGCGGGCGGACGGTCAACAGCTCGCGCGGCCGGCCGACCCCGCCGCAGCCGAAGCAGCAGAAGCAGAAGCCGAAGCGGCCCGCGCGGCAGACGCCCGCGGCCGACCGAGGTTCGCGGCGCGGCTCCGGCGGCGCCAAGGGCGGCAGGCGCGGCAAGCCCCGCCGCCGCTCGTAACGCCACCGGCACGCTCAGGCCCGCACGGCGTAGAGGTGGCCGTCGCGGCTCGCCACATACACCACCCCGTCGGCCACCACCGGCGACGCCCACACCTCGTCGCCGGTCCGGTACCGCCACCGCTCCTCGCCCGAGCCGGTGTCCACCGCGAACAGGTGGCCGTCCTGGCTGCCGACGTACGCGACCCCGTCGGCCACCGCGGGCGCCGACCAGCTCCCGCCGCCGGTCCGGAACCGCCATCTCTCGTTGCCCGACGTCGCGTCCACCGCGTACAGGTGGCCGTCGCGGCTGCCGACGTACACCACTCCGCCGGTCACCGTCGGCCATGACCACACCGAATCGCCGGCCGTGAAACGCCACCTCTCCCGGCCCGACGCCACGTCCACGGCGTACAGGTGGGGGTCCTCGCCGCCGAAGAACACCACGCCGCCGGACACCGCGGGCGACACCCCCACCGGCCCGCCGGTGGGGAACCGCCACCGCTCCTCGCCCGAGCCGGTGTCCACCGCGTACAGGTGGCCGTCCTGGCTGCCGACGTACGCGACCTCGTCGGCCACGGCCGGCGGCGACCAGATCTCGCCGCCGGTCGCGAACCGCCACGCCTGCGAGCCGCCGCCCGCGTCCACGGCGTACAGGCGGCCGTCGACGCTGCCGGCGAACACCAGGCCGCCCGCCACCGTCGGCAAGGTGAACGCCTGGCCGCCCTCCGTGAACAGCCACTTCTCGGTGCCCGCGGCCCCGGTGGCATCGACCGCGGTCAGATAGCCCCGGTCACCGCTGACATACACCACATCGCCGGACACGACAGGCGTCGACAGCGTGTCGCCGCCCACCGGGCACCGCCATCTCTCCTCGGCCGAGGCCGCGTCCAGCGCGTACAGATAGCCGTGGTCGCTGCCGACGTACATCGCGCCCCCGGCCACCGCCGGAGACGCGTCGATCCCCCATTCCTCGGTGGCGACCCGCCACACCAACTCGCCCGGGGAAACGGGCGGCGGGCCACCGGTGGAGCCGGCGGGCGAATCGTCCTCGGAGGCGATGAGGCGCCAGGCGCCCAGGCCGGCGCCCGCCACGCCCGTTGCCACGGCCAGGCCGAGCAGGGCCCGGCGGCGCGGCCCCGGGGACGAGGGAACGGTCGGGGCGGAGGGGCGTTCCGGCGGGGTATCGACGGACGACTCGCGCGACTCGCGCCGGGTCGGCGCGACGGGGGTCCCCGGCGGCGGCGAGGGCTCGGTGGGCAGCGATGTCCCGACGGGCGGCGCGGTGGGGCCCGCCAGGGCCCGGGCCACCGGCGCGGGCAGCCATTCGACCGGCATCGCCCGCCCGGGCGCGCCGGTCAGCTCGTCGAGGAGCTCCTGGAGGCAGGGCCGCTCCCCCGGCTTCTTGTCCAGGCACGCCTCCACCACCGGCCGCAGCTCGTCCGGCATCCCCGCGAGATCCGCCGGCTCGTACACCGCGCGGAAGTTGATGGCGTGGATGGAGCCGGAGCCGAACGGGGGGTTTCCCGTCGCCGTGTACGCCAGCACCGCGCCCAGCGCGAACACGTCGCTGGCCGGGCCGACTTGCTCGGCCCTCAACTGCTCGGGGGACATGAATCCGGCCGACCCCAGCACCGTTCCGGTCCGGGTCAGCCCGCTGCTCTCCACCGCGCGCGAGATCCCGAAGTCGATCACCCGGGGACCGTCCTGCCCCAGCAGGACGTTGGCCGGCTTGAGGTCGCGGTGGATCACCCTCACCTCGTGGATCGACTGCAACGCCTCGGCCAGCCGCGCCCCCAGCGCCCTGACGTTCTCCAGCGGCCATGGCCCGTGCTCCGCCACCGCCGTTTCGAGCGACATCCCCGGCACGAACGCGGTGACCAGCCACGGCGGCGAGCCCTCCGGGTCGGCGTCCAGCACCGCCGCCGTGTACGCGCCGTTCACCCGCCGGGCCGCCGCCACCTCCCGGGCGAACCGCCGGCGGAACTCCGGCTCCTCGGCCAGTTCCGGCCGCACCACCTTCACCGCGACGAGCCGGCCGGACCGCGACTGCCCCACATACACCCGGCCCATCCCGCCGGCGCCCAGCCGCCCCACGATGCGGTAGCGCCCCACCTGCGAGGGATCGCCCGGCTCCAGCGCCCCGAACCCCGCCATCCTGCCCCCACTCCCTCCTGCGAAGCCCGCGTGCCGACGTCCGGAACTCGCCAGCCAGTATGCGGACTTGAGAACGCACAGGGTAGAGGAGACACGCGTCGCCGCCATGTTGCGCCGTTGGCCGTGACGTCGTTTCAGCGGAAACTTTGATCCCCGTTCATTTCCCGGAAGCGGCGGCGTTCCGGCCCGCCCGGCGGGCCGGAACGGACGGGAACGAGCCGCGACGCGTCAGCTCGCCGCGGCGGGCTGCGAGTCCGGCTGGGCGGCGGCCGCCAGCGTGCGCTGGGTGACCAGGCCCGTCTCGTAGGCGAAGACCACCGCCTGGGCGCGGCTGCGGAGGGCCAGTTTGGTCATCGCGCGGTTGAGGTGGGACTTGACCGTGGTCTCGCTGATCACGAGCTGCTCGGCCATCTCCGCGTTGGACAGGCCGCGGGCGGTGAGGCGGAGGATCTCGCGTTCCCGGCCGGTGAGGAGTTCGAGCTGGGCGGGCGGGGCGACCGAGAGATCGGTGTGGGTGACGTAGGTGTCGATCAGGCGCCGGGTGATGCTGGGCGCGAAGTAGGTGCCGCCCTCGGCGACGATCGCGATGGCCGTCGTCAGGCGTTCCGGGTCGCCGTTCTTGAGGAGGAAGCCCGCGACGCCCGCGCGGAGCGCGGCGTGCACGTATCTGTCGAGGTCGAACGCCGTGAGGATCAGCACGCGCGGCCGGGGGTCGGTCTTCAGGGCCAGGATGCGTTCCGTCGCGGTGATGCCGTCCATGCCCGGCATGCGGATGTCCATGAGGATCACGTCCGGCCGTAACTGGCCCGCCCGCGTCACCGCTTCCTCCCCGTAGGCGGCCTCGCCGACCACGTGCATGCCGGGCGCGGCGTCGATCAGCGCGCCGGATTCCGATGCGGATGAGGTACTGATCGTCGACGACCCGCGCGTCCGCTTCACCGGGCTGCTGCGCGGCCGGGCCATCGACGACTTCTACGCCTCCATCGACGTGTTCGCGCTGCCCTCGGTCTCGGAGTCGTTCGGCATCGTCCAGGTCGAGGCGATGATGACGGGCGTGCCGTCGGTGACCACCGAGCTGGCGGGATCCCGGTACCCGGTGCAGGCCACCGGCTTCGGGAAGCTGGTGCCGCCCCGGGACGTCGGGGCGCTGCGCCGCGCGATCCTGGAGGTCGCCGCGCTGTCGCCCGAGGAGCGCGCCGCCGGGCGGCGGAAGGCGACCGAGCTGTTCGGCGGGTCGGCGTTCCTCGACCGGCACGAGGAGGCGTTCACCGAACTGACCCGGCAGCAGGGGGAGTTCGTCGGATGACCCGGCAGACGGCGGACACCGGCCACCGCGCGGCCGGCCGCGACTCGGGGACCGCCCTGCGCGGCGTGACGGTGGTCTGCCACCAGTACCCGCCGTGGTCCCTGGGCGGCCCGGCCGAGTACACCGAGCGCTTCGTGCACCGCGCGCTCGGCGACCACCCGGGGCTGGCCCCGACCCCGCACACCCTGAACGGCCGCGGCGACCTGCCGCACCGGGAGCGGCACGGGGACCTCACGATCCGGCGGCACCGCCTGCCGCGCGGGCTCAAGCGGCGCGTCGTCGCCCCGCGCGACCACACCTCGGCGGCCGGGCGGGCGGCCGTCGGGCTGGCGCTGCTGCTGTTCGACGCCGCCACGTTCGCCACGCTGTGCCGGGCGCGGCGGCGCGCCGGCCTCGCCCTCTGCCGGCGGGCCCTGGCCGGCGGGTGGCGGCGGTGAACGCCCGGACGCCGCGTGTTCGGTGGCGCGCCGTCACCGGCTGGGCGCTGGTGGGCGTGATCCTGGCCGGGCTGTATCTGACGCTGCGCGGGCAGGACTGGTCCGAGGCCCGGCCCATGGTGTCGGCCCGGGCCCTGCCCTACCTCCTCGCGTCCTGCGCGGTGAACGTCGTCGCGCTGCTGCTCGCGATGCTGTCCTGGCGCAGCGTGCTGGCCGACCTGGGGCATCCGCTGGGCCGCCGGACCGCGTCCCGCATCTACTTCGTCGGGATGAGCGCCAAATACGCGCCCGGCGCCTTCTGGGTGGCGCTCACCCACGCGCGGCTGGCCAAACCGGCGGGTGTCAGCGGCCTGGTGACGTTCGCCGTCTGGCTGCTCAACATCCCGCTGTTCCTGCTGACCGGCCTGGTCGTCGGGGCGCTGGCCGGGCCGATGGTGCTGGGCGCGTGGAGCTGGCTGCTGCTGGGGCCGGTGGCGCTGCTGCTGGCCGTGCTGGCCCGGCCGGCCGTGCTCGGCCGGGCGGCGGCGGCCGGCGCCCGGCTGCTGCGGCGGGAGATCGACGTGTCGCGCTCGGGGGCGCACCCCCGCGCCGCGCTGGGCTGGATGATCGCCTGCCGGCTGGTCTCCGGGCTGTACCTGTGGCTGCTGACCCTCGCCATGGGCGCGCCGCCCGGCCGGGCGCTGCTGCTCAGCGTGGGCGCGTTCGCCCTGGCGACCACGGTGAGTTCCCTGGTCATCGTCCTGCCCGACGGCGCGCTGATCCGCGAACTCCTGCTGATCGGCGCACTCGCCCAGGTCCTCCCCCTGACGACGGCGGGCGCCGTGACGGTCGCCAGCCGGGCGGTCTGCCTGGTCACGGACCTGGGCCTGATCGCGGTGCACGCCCTGACCCTGGCGGCCGACCGGCCCCCGGCCGTCCGGGCCACTCCCGCCGCGTCGGCGGGCGAACAGGCATAGGTCCCGCGAGGCGGCACACCGTTATACAGTGCGGATATCGTCCAAGTACACGCAAACGGGGGGGCATGTCATGGCACTCTTCGGCAACGCGCACGCCATCGACCCGGCGGCGGCGCAGCAGGACTACGCGCGGCTGCTGGGCCAGGGGGAACAGGTCCAGGCCGCCTACCTGTTGATAAGGGACTCCATCCTCTTCACCGACCGTCGGCTCATCCTCGTCGACAAGCAGGGGATCACCGGCAAGAAGGTCGAGTATCACTCCATCCCCTACAAGAGCATCACGCACTTCGCGGTGGAGACCGCCGGGAACTTCGATCTCGACGCGGAGCTCAAGATCTGGGTCTCGGGCACCCCGACCCCGATCCAGAAGACCTTCACCAAGGGCGTCGACATCTATGAGGTGCAGGCGATCCTGACGCAGTTCGTGGCGCGGTAACCCAACGCGCCGGGCCACGCGCCAATCCGCCCAAACGGTCGAAAGTACACCCGCCGTCTGTCCGAAGCTGGCCAGTGGTGCGAGATTATTGCCGGTTTGAGTGAGATTGATGGCCCATGCTGAGAAGAACCTTTCTTCGCGCGGGGTCACTGACGAGCGGCGCGCTCCTCCTCCAGAGCGCGGCGCCGTCGCCGGCCTGCGCACGGCCGCGCGTCCCCCTGCCGCCCGTCGTCGATCCGCTGTACGGCCAGCCCATCGCCGACGCCCGCGCCATCCCCCGCTTCGTCAACGCCCTGCCGCGCCTGCCGCGCATCGAGGTGGCGGACGGCGACTCCCCGAGCCTCGTCCTGGCCGAGACCACGCAGGACGTCCTCGGCGGCGGCCTCGGACTCCCCACGCCGGTGTGGGGGTTCGAGCACCGGATCGGCGACGGCGACCCGGTCGCCTCGTACCCCGGGCCCACGATCGTGGCCCGCGCGCACCGGCCCCTCCGTGTGGACTGGGTCAACGCCCTGCCCAATCAGCATCTGCTCCCGGTGGACGAGACGGTCCACTGGGCCTTCACCGGACACGGGTACACGCTGGCGCGGCACGGCGTTCCGAGCGTGGTGCATCTGCACGGGGGGCACACACCGTCGGCAGACGACGGCCACCCCGACGCCTGGTACACGGCCAAGGACGCCAGGGGCCCGTCGTACTCCGGGACCCGTTTCACCTACGAGAACACCCAGGAGAGCGCCACCCTCTGGTACCACGACCACACGCACGGACTCGCCCGGCTCAACATCTACGCCGGCCTGGCCGGGTTCTACCTCCTGCGCGACGACCGGGAACTGGAGCTCATCGCGCGGGGCGAGCTGCCCGGCGGGCCGTACGAGGTGGAACTAATGTTCCAGGACCGGACGTTCCGCCCCGACGGGAGGCTGGCCTACCCCGTCCACGCCGCCCACGACGCGGGCCCGAAGTCGACGCACCGGGACTTCTACGGGCAGGTCATCGTCGTCAACGGCAAGGCGTGGCCGTATCTGGACGTGGAGCCCCGCCGCTACCGGTTCCGGCTGCTCAACAGCTCGAACTCGCGCTTCTACCAGCTCTCCGTCAACGGGGAGTGGCCGTTCCCGGTCTCCCTCATCGGCAGCGACGGCGGCTTCCTGGAGCGGCCGGTCACGCCGCTCCGGCCGGTGCTGATCTCCCCCGGCGAACGGCTCGACCTGGTGGCCGACTTCAGCGAGGCCGCGGGAGCCACGTTCGACCTCATGAACGAGGCGCCCACGCCGTTCCCGCACGGCGCCCCCGTCGAGCCGCCCGCCGACCGGGTGCTCCAGATCCGGGTCGGCCTGCCGTTCGACGGCGCGGCCGCCAACGCCCCGCTGCCCGCCGTGCTGCGGCCCGAGCCGTACACCATCCGCAGTGAACCGGCCCGCACCCGCCAGTTGCTGCTGGTGGACCGGACGGACGGGCACGGCCGGCCGCAACCGATGCTGGGCACGGTGGAGCAGGGCGTGCTCGCCTGGTCGGACCCGGTCACCGAGACGCCCCGGCTGAACGACACGGAGGTCTGGGAGTTCTACAACACGACCCAGGACGCCCACGTGGTCCATCTGCACCTGGTGCAGTTCCAGGTGGTCGAGGAGGCGCCGTTCACGGCCGACCAGGACCCGGAGACCGGCGCCCTGTCGAACATCCAGCTCGGCGAGCCCGAACGGGTGGACCCGGCCGAGCTCGGCCCCAAGGACACCGTGCGGGTCCCGCCCGGCCATGTGACCCGCATCCGGGCCGTCTTCGACAAGAAGGGCACCTATGTGTGGCACTGCCACATGCTGGAGCACGAGGACCACGGCATGATGCGCTCGTTCGTCGTCGGCTGAGGCCGGCCGGGTCCGAGGAGCCGGCCGAGGGGGTCCGTCCGTCCGCGGGCGGGCCCCCCGGGCGCCCCGCGCAAGTCGGCCAGCGGAGCGACGGGGCGGCGCTGTGCCAGTCCGGGTCGGGGAACATCTGCGCGCGCGAGAGCAACCACTGGGACGTCCTCCACTACAACTGCGGCGGCTGCTGAGCCGGCGCGGCCAGCGCCTCGGCGAGGAAGGCGAGTTGATGGGTCAGCAGGTGGGTGACCGTCGACTCGTCGGTGGGCCGGTGGGCCGTTCCGGACAGCGGGAGCACCCGGTGCGGCCGGCCCGCCGCCAGCAGGGCCGCGGACATCCGCAGGGTGTGCGCGGCCACCACATTGTCGTCGGCCAGGCCGTGGATCAGCAGCAGCGGGCGGCGCAGGGCGGCGGCCTCGGTGATGGGTGAGGAACGGTCGTAGGCCTCCGGGTGGTCGTCCGGGTGGCCGAGGAAACGTTCGCGCCAGTGGGTGTCGTACAGCCGCTGGTCGCTGGGCGCGGCCCCGGAGATCCCGGCGTGGAAGACGTCGGGGCGGCGGATCAGCGCGGCGGTGGCGAGGGTGCCGCCGTAGCTCCAGCCGCGGATGGCCACCCGCGACAGGTCCAGGTCGGGCAGCCGCGCCGCGGCGGCGCCCAGGGCCGTCACCTGGTCCTCGATCACGGGGGTGAGGGTGTCGCCGTGCACCTCCTTCTCCCAGGCCGGGCCGCGGCCGGGGGTGCCTCGGCCGTCGGCGATGACCACCGCGTAGCCGGCCTCGGCGAACCACTGGGCCTCGCAGAAGAAGGCGTGCCGGGTGCGGGTGACCAGTTGCATGGCGGGGCCGCTGTACGGGCTGAGCAGGACGGGCAGTCGGGTGCCCGGGGTGTGCCAGGACGGCAGCAGCAGCGCGGTGCGGATCGCGCGCGGCCCGGCGGCGAAATGGGTGACGCGCGGCGTGAGCAGCGGCTCCGCCTCGTGGGAGGCGAGCGGGACGGGGGCGGCGCCGGGGCGGGTGAGGGCGGTGGCGCGGCCCCGTTCGGTCGCCGAGACCAGGAGCAGCGCGCCGGTGGCGGGGTGCGCCCGGTGCACGCCGGGCGTGTCGGTGACGCGGGCGGCGGCGCGGCCGGGGGCCGTTGACCAGACGTGGGTCTCGGTGGGCTCGTCGCTGGCCGTGAACCAGACCGTCTCGCCGTCGGCGCCCAGCACCTCGCGCACCTGGAGGCCGTCGGGCGTGACGGGCCGGCCGGCCACGGCGAGGCGGTGGGTGCCGCCGGCGTCGGTGACGGTGACCAGGGCGCCGGCGGCGGTGCGCAGCGGGGCGCCGGGGATCAGGGCCACCCAGGCGGGGTCGCGTTCCTCGTGGAGGGTGGTGGTCGCGCCGGTCGCGGGGTCGGCGGCCAGGACGCGCACCGTGCGCTGGTCGCGGCTCTGCACGGACAGCAGGGGGCCGTGCGCGTCCCAGTCGGCGGTGGCCAGGTACTCGAACGCGGCGCGGTCCCAGGTGATCTCGGTGCGCCCGCCCTTGGGTCCGAACACGTGGAGGGTGACCTCGGCGTTGGGCGTGCCCGCGGCCGGGTAGCGGATGGCGCGCGGGGGGCGGGCGGGGTCGGCCGGGTCGGCGATCCACCAGCGCCGCACGGGCGAGGTGTCGACGCGGGCGACGAGCAGGCGCCGGCCGTCGCGGGACCACCAGTGGCCGCGGGCGCGGTGCATGGACTCGGCGGCGACGTGTTCGGCGAGGCCGTAGGTGATGTCGGCGTGCTCGGGGGTGGCGAGCGCCCGGTCGCCTGGGGCGGTGAGGTCGGCGACGCGCAGCGCGCCGTCCGTCACATAGGCGACGCGGCGGCCGGTGGGGTCGACGCGGGGGTCGGTCACCGGGCCGGGCACGGCGAGGCGGCGGGGCGGGGCGCCGTCGGCGGTGACCGTCCACAGCTCGCCGTTCCGGGTGAACGCGACGGTGGTGGCGGTGGCGTCGGCCGAGTACGCGGTGATGCCGCTGCCGGAGTCGGGGCCGGGGTCGGCCACGAGGCGTTCGCGGCCGTCCGGAGTGAGCTGCCAGAGGCGGGCGACGGGGTCCTCACCGTCGCTCCCGCGCAGGAACAGCACGCGCGCGCCGCCGGGCGCCACGGTGAAGGCGTGCGGGACGCCGAGGGTGAAGCGGCGGGTGCGGGCGAACTGGCGGGGAAAGGCGGCGGTGGCCGGCGTGGTGGCTGATGTGCTCATGGCGTCCTTCACTGGGCGTGTCCGGGCATGCCGAAGATCCGGTACGCGGCATGCGCGTACCGGACCGTTGGCCGGAGTGGGTGGTGCGGGTGGTGCGGGTGCTCAATCCGCCGGCGCTCGCGACGGCGCGTGGGGCGGAGAGTCGTTCGGGAGTTTACCGCGGGGGCGCGCTCACGGGGTGGGCGGCCCTCCGGGGTCCGTCCAGTTCGGGCCGGTCGCGCCGCGGTCCTCCAGCTCCCGGGTGATGATCCGCTGCCGGTGCTCCTGCGCCTCCCGGGCTGCCGTCGCGATGGCCTCGATCTCCCGGGTCAGCAGGCCGAGTTGGCGCTCCAGGTGGCGTTCGGACGGCTCGCTCCCGGGGTTCAGCCGGGACCACCAGCGGGTGCGCAGATACGCGTCCACCGCCTCCGGCACATCCCGCCGCACCGCCCGCCCCAGCACATGCACGGCCTCGGGATCCACGCCGATCTCGCGGGAGACCAGGCCCGGCTCCAGCACGGCGGCCAGCAGCCGGTCCAGCTCGGCCAGCGGCCGACCGGCCTCGCCCGGCACCCCGGCCGTCTTGAGGTAGGCGCGCAGCGCCGCGAAGTCCTCGCGCAGCGCGTCGAGTTCGGCCTCGGCCTGCTCCTCGGGGGTGGCGAACCGCGGCGTCGCAGGGCGGTCCGGCGGGGCGATCAGCGCGCCCGCGCCGTACAGCCCGGCGACCACCACGGGCCAGTAGGTCCCGGCCAGCCCGGTGAGGGCCAGTGCCAGGCCGGCCAGCCCGCAGACACAGCCGGTCAGATTCTTGCGGGACTCCAGGTACGCCAGCACCCGGCCCCCGTTACTGGTAGCCACGGATCTCCCGGAACGCGTCGCCCAGCGGTTCGCGGACCGCGTCGAACAGCTCCCCGCCCGTCAGCCCGGCGATATACCCCAGCTCATCCCGGTCGCCGTCGCCGAACAGCACGGTGAACACGGGTATGGCGGCGCGCTGTTCCGCCGGCAGCTCCCGGTGGAACGCCTCGAAGTCCTCGGCGGTGACGCTGTCCCGGTTCTCGCCGTCGGTCATCAGCACGATCGAGGTGAACGCGTCGGAGGCGCCGTCCGCCGTGAGGAACTCGTACGCCTCCATCAGGCTGCGGTAGACGGCCGTGTCGCCCTCCGCGGTCAGCGCCGCCACCTCCGCGCGGATGTCGGCCAGCGCCGGTTCGGGGTCGCCGGCCGCCACGGTGTGCGTGGTCACCGACACCACATCGGAGTTGAACGGCATCAGCGTCACCTCTTCCCGGTCCCGGAACCGCTCGCCCGGCGGGGAGCCGGCCGTGCCGGTCAACTCGCCCATGGCCTCCTTCAGTTCGGCCAGCCGCTCGCCCTCCATGGAGGCGGAGGTGTCCAGCACGTACACCGTGCGCGAGGGGCGGCGCAGCCGGTGGTCGAACTCCGCCAGCAGGCCGTCCGCCACCTCCAGCGAGCCGGGGTAGGGCAGTTCGCGGCGGCGGTCGGCCGGCAGCTCGGCGGCGGGCGCGACGCCGGTGGCCACCGGGCGGCGCAGCGTGTCCTCGGTGAGCGTCCGCTGGGCGTCGTCGCCGCGCAGGTACTCGGTGAGGTCGCGCAGCGCCTCCCGGGACTCGGGCGAGGCGGAGGTGAGCACGGTCAGCGGGTAGCGGGCGGTGACGACACCGTCGGTGGGCCGGACGACGGTCAGGTCGCCGGTGCCCGGGCCGGCCCTTGACATCAGCACCGACTCGTAGTTGATGAGCGCGTCGACGTCCGGCCGTTCGGCGAACGCGGTGGCCAGCCAGCCGGACGAGCCGGAGGTGAGCCGCTGCCCGGTGAAGAACTCGCGCAGTTCGGGTCCCGAGTCGTCGATGTCCTGCTGGGTGAGGGCCGATTGGGCGCCGGAGAGCGCGGAGGTCACGGAGATCAGCGCGCTGTAGCCGGAGTTGGAACGCAGCGGGTCCGTCATGCCGAAGGTCAGCTCGCCGCTGGCGGCCGCCCGGTGAACCGCTCCCCAGGTGACGTCCTCGGGCTCCCAGCCGAGCCGGTCGAGCACCGTGGGCCGGAAGCCGAGCGCCACCGGCGAGGTGACGATGGACGTCTCGGAGACGATGCGTTCGGCGGCCTCGGGGTGCAGCCGCAGATAGTCGTTGGTGGCCAGCCACAGCGCGTCGTACTCGCCGTCCGCCTCGCCCGAGGTGACCAGCCGCGTGGCGTCCAGCGTGCCGGACCAGGTGATGTCCGCCCGGACGCCGGTCTCCTCCGCCGCCCGCTCCAGCAGCGGCTCGGTGTCGGCGAGTTCGCTGCTGGCGAGGATCCGCACGGTGCGCGGGCCGTCGGATCCGCCGCCGTCGCCGTCTTCCGAGTCGCCGGAGCAGGCGGCCGCGGTGGTGAGGGCCAGCGCCAGCGCGGTGAGCAGGGCGGCGGCCCGCCTTCGGGGTGTCCCCGGTCTCATATCAGTCCCCCCTCGGCCCGCTCGGCCCGGGAGCGTTCCAGATGGCCGGCGGCCTGCTCCAGCTCGCCGGACAGCGCCCGGGCGGTCGCGGCCATCGACTCGGTGGCCTGCGCCTTGTACGTGTCGATGGCGTCGAGCGTGCGGTAGATCTGCTGGAACGCGGCGCGCAGCGTCTCGGCGCCGACGGCCGGTTCGGCGGCCAGCCGCTGGATCTCGCCGCTCTGCGTGGCCAGCATCTCCGCGTTGGCGGTGACCAGTTCCTCGGTGGTGGTGCGCAGCGCGGTGACCTGCTCGGTGACCTTGCGCTGGTTCTCCAGGGCGGCGGACAGCATGATGCCGATGCGCAGCGCGGTGACGGTCGTGGTGGCGGCGCGGTCGACGCCCTTGATCAGCTCCTCGCTGTTGCGGCGGACCACGTCCATCGCGAGATAGCCCTGGGCGCACACGGCGAGCTGGGTCAGCAGGTCCTGGTGCTTCTGCCGGACGGGGAAGAGGACGTCGGCGCGCAGCGCGTCGGCCTGCGCGGGGTCGGTCGCCTGGAGGTGGTCCACGCGCCGCTGGATCTCGCCGTCCAGGGCCTCGGTGAGGATCGCGTACTCCTGGAGCTTGCCCATCGTGTCCCACAGCCGGGCGCGTTCGGTGTGCAGGGCGGCGCTGTCCCGGCGCAGTTCGTCCTGGCCCGCGCGCAGGGTGCCGACGATGGCGGTGAGGGTGCCCTGCGCGGAGGCGTAACGGGCCAGGTGGTCGCGGAAACGGTTGCCGCCGGGCAGCCTGGCGAGCAGGCGGCGCACGCCGCCGCCTGCGTTCAGCTCGCGCGGGTCCAGGTCCTCGACGGTGCGGCGCAGGTCCACCAGCGACTGGGAGACCCGGGCCTGGGCGTCGCCCGCGTCGCCACCCGCGCCGCGTGCCAGGGAGCGGATGCTGCGTTCCAGCATGCGGTTGGACTGCTGGGCGGCGGCCTTCATCTCCTGCGCGCCGAGCGCGGTGACCTCGCCGACGCGGGTGGCGAACTCCGGGGAGCGCGCGTCCAGTTCGGTGAGGGAGTCGACATAGGCCGAGGCCCGGCGGCCCAGTTCCTCCCGGGTGTCGGGGTCCACGGGGACAAGGCCGGTGGCCTGCTCGGCGCGCACCGGGGCGATGGGCTCCGGCGGGGTCAGGATGAGGGGCTGCTCGGTGTCTGTCATACGCGGAACCGCCTTCCGGTGCGTGCCTTATTGCCGGGCGCGTGCCGCCATGTCCAGCAGCACGTCGGTGGTCGGTGCCGGGGCCTGCCGGACGCCGGCGAGGTCGTCCTTGAGGAAGGCGGCGTGCGGCTCGGCCGCCTCGGTGAACTCGGCCGTGGTGCCCTGCGGCCGGAACCCGTGCCGCACTGTGAGGCGGCGCAACTCCGGGTCGGTGGCGAGCAGTTCACCCAGCTCCCGGCCCTCCTCGGTGAGCGGCACCAGGGTGTGGTCGCTGGAGACGGTGGTGTCCGGGTAGAGCACCACGACGTCCCCCGGGTCCCGCCCGTCCGCGAGGAGCGCCGCGATCTGCGACTCGTAGACCAGGACCAGCGGGTTGCCGATGCCGCTGACGAAGTCCGAGAACGGCGCGTCGGAGCTGGGCGGCTGCGTGCCCTGGACCTGGATCAGCGTGCGCATCAGCGGCGCGGTGGCCTCGACGGCCGCCGCGTCCTGCACGACGGCGCCGCCGTTGGCGACGAATGAGGCCGCGGCGAGGTAGAGCGCGCCGGAGTTGGAGGTCAGGGGGTTGGTGCTGGAGATGTAGAGGGCGCCGGTCAGCTCGGTGTGGGCGGCCGCGCCGTCGAGTTCCTGCCAGGTCCGGCCGTCCTCGACGGCGGCCAGGTACGCGTTCATGTCCAGCAGGCCGCGGTGGTCCGCCTCCAGCGTGACCAGGCCCTCCGCCGCCAGCACGTCGGCGGCGGAGCGGTGCGCGAGCACCACCAGCGGCGAGTAGAATGGCCGCGCCACCGGGCCCGCCGTCTCCCGGGCGGCCTGGATCTCCTCGGCGGGGCCCTGGCTGCCGGGGAAGGCGAAGTCGTAGTCGGCCAGTTCGGCGTCGTCCATGGCCCAGGAGCCGGCCGGGTCGGTGCGGACCGTGAACCCCCGGCCGGCGAGCGCGGCCACCACCTCGGGATCGGTGAAGAACGCGCTCTTCTCCGACCCCACGATTCCCTGGACGGTCGCCGTACCCGTCCCCTCGTCGCGGCCCAGCAGGACGGCGACCACCACGCCGCCGAGCAACAACACCGCCAGACCGATCCCCCACGCTCGTCTCACACCGGCAGCCTGCTGGCAACACCCCACATCCCGGGGGTAATTGGGTGACCGGAAGGTGAAGTACCGATCCCGGAACGCCACGGGATCACCATGCCGTGACGCCGTTCCGGGTGCGACCGGGGCATGACACGCCAGCGTGGTGACGCAGGGTGACCGCCCGCGCACGTCCGGCGCGGGCCGGCGGCGAAGGGCGCCACACCTGAGCGGAAGGGGTGCCACCGGCCGCCCGGCGCGACTGGCATGCTGGGAACGGCAGGCGGGCCGACGGGCCGCCGGTGCCGGACCGAC
The DNA here is from genome assembly GCF_031845365.1 of Streptomyces litchfieldiae. Classification (NCBI taxonomy): domain Bacteria; kingdom Bacillati; phylum Actinomycetota; class Actinomycetes; order Kitasatosporales; family Streptomycetaceae; genus Streptomyces; species Streptomyces litchfieldiae. The sequence goes on along the minus strand of NZ_JAVREL010000012.1, from coordinate 23,867 downwards.
CGTAGCGGGAGCAAAGCAATGAGATAACCGAGCGTACAGTCAGCGTTTACCACGCCGTCATCTGAGCGTATCCTGACTCGCTGGTCGCGTGTTTACCGTCGCGTTTATCCTGTTCACAGTCTCTGGAAACCCGGTGCCCAAGCTCTCTGTCATCGTCGCCTGCCACAACGTGCAGGATTTCGTGCCCACCACCCTGCGCAGCCTCGCCCGGAACGCCGGGCCGGAGACCGAGTTCATCCTGGTGGATGACCGTTCGACGGACGCGACCGGCGAGATCCTCGGCCGGGCCGAGGGAGAGCTGCCGAACGCGAGAGTCATCCGGCACGACACGAACATGGGCATCTCACAGGCTCGCAACACGGGGATCGACGCGGCCCGCGGCGACTACCTCACGTTCCTGGACGGTGACGACTGGTACGCGCCGGGCTACCTCGACGCGCTGACCGAGGCCATCGAGACCATCGACGTCGACTACGTGCGCACCGATCACGTGCAGTCCAACGCCAAGCGGCGCACGGTCGTGCGCGCGCCGGCGCCGCGCCGGGGCGTGCCGATCAGCCCGCGGGACGCGATCACGCCGGCCGACCGGAAGACGATGGTCGACTACCCCTTCGTCTGGGCAGGCGCCTACCGGCGTTCACTTTTCGAGGACGGCCTGCGTTTCCAGACGCACCTGCGAACGGCCGAGGACCGGGTGTTCTGCTGGCAGTTGCAGCTCCGCGCGAAGTCGTTCGCCTCGGTGGGACTGCTCGGCGTGTTCTACCGCCGCGGGGTGACGACCTCGCTCACGCAGATAAAGGACGACCGGCAGCTCGACTTCATCCCGGCCCATGACCTGATCCTCAAGGAGGTCATGGAGGACCGGGAATCGGAGCGGTTTCTGCCCAAGATCGTCCGGACGTACTGTGCCATGATCGCTTTCCACGCCGCCAACTCCGAGCGGTACGACGCGGATGCCGCCCGCCGGCTGAAGCAGGAGTCCTCGGCGGCGCTGCGGCGCTTCCCGCCGCAGCTCCTGGAGCGGACACTGGTGGCCATGGGCGAGGAGCGCGGCAGAGTGCTCAGGCGGTTGCTCGGCCGCGGACGGAGGGCGGCCTGAGCCATGACCGAACGCACGCAGATCTTCGAGGTGTCGACGCTCTACGGAGCGGCGACGATCGCCGCGGCGCTGGACGCCGGGCAGTTCGGGCCCCGGCACGAGGCGCGCCGGGTGCTGCTCGTTTCCAACAACGCGGCCATCCCGGAAACGGCCGCCGAGCTTTCGGACATGACCGGCTGGAATCGGATCGTTACCCGTTTCGACCAGGTCGTCGACTGGAACGAGACCATCCGGCCGCACCACCCCAGCGACTGGTCGCCCGCCGACCGTGACTCCCCGCTGTGGGAGCGGCTGCTGCGGCGCTACTGGGGGCTGGGCGAGGACCCGGTCGAGCTGGTGGTGGAGTCCGTGCACGCCAAGCCGGCCTCGGCCCTCGCGGTGATCTTCGCGAACGCCGATGTGCACGTCTACGCGGACGGCCTGATGAGCTACGGGCCCACCCGGGACCGGCTGCCGCAGGAGACGGCGATACGGATTCAGCGGCTGCTGCACCTGGACCTGGTGCCGGGGCTGCGTCCGCTGCTGCTCGCCGAGCACGGCGTGCCCTCCGAGGTGGTGCCGAACGCGGCCTTCCGCGCGGTGCTGGACGAGATCAGCGGGGAGCACCGGCGCGGGACCGTGGACGTGGGATCGTCCGGGGTCGCGGTCATCCTCGGTCAGTATCTGGCGGCGCTGGACATCCTCTCCGTGCGGGAGGAGGAGTCGCTGCACGAGCGGATGCTGCGCGGGGCGGCGGCGGCCGGGTTCCGTTCGGTGGTGTTCAAGCCGCATCCGACGGCGCCCGCGCAGTACTCGAAGGTGCTGGAGAAGGCGGCGGCGGAGGCCGGGGTGCGGCTGACCGTGCTGGACACGCCGATGCTGGCCGAGACCGTCTTCGACCACTACCGCCCGGAGCTGGTGGTCGGCTGCTTCTCCACCGCGATGCTGACCGCCTCCGTGTACTACGGGGTGCCGATCGCACGAGTGGGCACCAAGCTGCTGCTGGAGCGGATCACCCCCTACCAGAACAGCAACCGGATCCCGCTCACCATCGTGGATCTGCTGGTGCCGGACCTGGAGGAGCGGAAGGCCGGCGAGATCGTCACCGAGCGGCCGGACGTGGCCGGCGAGGTGTCCCCGCTGGTGCGGACCGTGGGCTTCTGCATGCAGGCCAAGACCAACCCGGGCCTGCGCGAGGAGGCCGAGGCCTGGCTGGACGCCCATCTGAACGAGACCACCTGGCGGTACTTCAAGCGGGCGCGGCTCACCGCGCTGGCGCTGCCCGGCGGCTTCGCCTCCGGGATCACCCGCCAACTGCCGGGCGGCAGTACCGCGATTCGCATCGCGCGCAAGGTGCGCAAGGCGACGCTGCGCAACAAGTGAGCCGGCCGGACAGGGCGCCAGTGGCGCCCGGCCCGGCCGTGGCCCGCTAGCCCAGCCAGCGGCGCAGCCCCAGCTTGCCCCACAGCAGGCTGGCGCCGTAGCTCAGCACGATGGTCATGGACACCATGGCGATCAGCATGCCGCTCGCGGTCAGCGGTCCGTAGTCGTCGGTGACCCAGCGCTTCACCAGCTCCTCGACGAAGAAGACGTGCACCATGTAGGCGCCCATCGCCGCGGCGGCGAGCTTGGTGAGGCGGGGGCGCCACCGCTCGGGGATGCGCACCCGGCTGACGAGCAGCAGCAGGCTGAGCGTGAGAATGGCCACAAACGGGTGAGCGTTCGGGATGACGTAGTGCACCTGCGTGTCCCACCAGATGCAGCCGGCCATGGCCGCCAGCATCAGCGGCACCACCAGCCACCGGCCCCGCCGGGACAGGCCCTTCGGCAGGGCGAACAGCATCGCGCCGCCGATCGCGTAGACCACGGAGTAGGTGCCGAAGCTCCAGCCGACGGTCGGCACCCGCCAGTCGGTGAACTCGCTGATCGTGGCGAGGATGTTCGGCAGGGTGGCGATCACCAGGAGCGCGATGCCCAGGCCCCAGGGGCGCTGGCCGGCGCGGATCAGCACCAGGAACCCGAGCGCCATGATGATCGGGATGTAGGCGTACAGGAACCACAGGTGGTACGCGGGCTGCACCGACCCGAAGAGCGCGTCCACGGTCAGGTCGGTCATCGGCTTGTCGTTGTCGTCGCGCAGCCAGGCCCAGCCGAGATAGGCGGCGGTCCAGACGAACAGCGGCGTCCCGTTGCGGATGATCCGCGTCCACATGCGGGCACTGTCACGCGGCGGCGCCCCCATCAGCACCGCCCAGCCGGCCATGGCGAAGAACATGGGCACGGCGAACTGGTTGGCCCCGTCCGCTATGTGTCCGGCCCAGTAGGCGCTGGGTCCGTTCTCCTCCTGCCGGTCCACCGCCAGGATGAAGGCGCCGGCGACATGTCCGAGTATCACGGCGCACGAGCAGATGAGCCGCATCAGGTCGATGTCGAAGCGGTGCTCGTTCGCTGGCTCGGACCGGGGCGCGGGGACCGGGACCAGCGAGTCCTTGTCGGTCGGCGCGCCGGTGTTCGGGCTCGCGAGGGGTGCGCTGTTGGGTGGCATGGGTTCCGATCGCTGGGTCGCTGGGTCGCTGGGTTGAGGCCGGAGCGGCAGCGCCGGCGCCGGACCTGACTCCGGAATCCGTTGCTCGTGAACTTCTAGCTTCCGGGCGATAACGCGTCTTCGCCGGAAGGTGTCGGCTCGGTGAACTACGGCGTACCGGGCAGTGCCGGGCGCGAGGCGAGTCCGTCGGGTCCCGCCGGGTCACCCGGATCCGTCAGGACTCAGACAGGATCTCATCCAAGCCGGTGTCCCGGGGCCCGGGGAAGGTGGGGGACGGAGTGAAAGCGGCTTGATACACGGCCGTGACCGCGCCCGCCATCTCGCGCAGCCCGCTGAAGACCCAGACCGGGCTGCGCCACTCCGGCACGGCCACGCCATGGGCGTCGATGCCCGCGGCCTCGCACAGGGCCAGGGCGCGGCGTATGTGGAAGTCCTGGGTGACCAACAGCGCCTCCGAGACGCCGAAGACGGAGGCGGCACGGGCACAGGAGTTCCAGGTGTTGAACCCGGCGTAGTCGGCGACGATCCGGTCCGCCGGGACGTCGTGCTCGACGAGATAGCGGCGCATGGAGTCGGGCTCGTTGTAGTCCTCGGTGCTGTTGTCCCCGGTCACCAGCAGGGCGCGGACCCGGCCGCTGTGGTACAGCTCCGCGGCGGCGTCCAGCCGGTGGGCGAGCCACTGGGTGGGCTCGCCGTCCGGCCGCAGGCCCGCGCCGAAGACGACGGCGACGGGGGCGGAGGGCGCGTTGTCCACGGTGCGGACGCGGCCGTCGGTGGTGACGTACACCCAGGCCGACGGCAGCAGGCCGAGGACGCTCAGCACCATGGCCGCCTGCAGCGCGCGGCGCTTGCCGCGGGTGGTGCGCGGCATGCGCGGCCGTGCGGCGCGCAGCACGCGCCGCAGTCGATCAGTTATCACACCGTTATCACGTCCTGGACCGGCGGCGAGTTCCCCGGCGCCGGCCCTCGGCGGGGGCGCCCGTGGTCACGCCCGGGGGCATCGGGCATGATGAGCGCCGTGAGTGAGCGCCCCCACATACGGATCCGCTGATGCCCCGGTGACCGGGCTCGGCGGCGGTGACCTGGCGGTGCTGATGACCGCCGCGGTGCTGGTGGGGATCGCCAAGACATCGATCGGCGGGGTCGCGGCCATCAGCGTCGCGCTGTTCGCCGCGGTGCTGCCCGCCCGGGAGTCGAGCGGGGCGCTGCTGCCGCTGCTGATCGTCGGCGACCTGTTCGCCGTGGGCGCCTACCGGCGGCATGCGAACTGGCCGGCGCTGCTGCGGCTGTTCCCCTCGGTGGCCGCGGGCGTGCTGATCGGGGTGGTGTTCGTCGCCCGGGTCGACGACACGGTGATGCGGCGCACGATCGGCGCGCTGCTGCTGTCCGTGGTGGCCGTTCATCTGTGGCAGCGGCGGCGCAAGGCGCGCGGGGCCCCGCCGAGCCGGGGGCCGGCGTTCGTCTACGGGCTGCTGGCCGGGTTCACGACGATGGTCGCCAACGCGGGCGGCGCGGTGATGGCCCTGTATCTGCTGGCCGCGGGCTTTCCGATGCTGGCGTTCCTGGGCACCAGCGCCTGGTTCTTCATGATCGTGAACGTGTTCAAGGTGCCGTTCAGCGTGGGGCTCGGGCTGATCGACGTCGACTCGCTGGCGCTCAACGCGGCGCTGCTGCCAGCCCTGCTGGTGGGCGCGGCGCTCGGGCGGGCCGGGGTGAAGCGGCTGAACCAGGCGCGGTTCGAGCGGCTGGTGCTGCTGTTCACCGTGCTGTCCAGCATCAACCTGCTGCGCTGACGGCGCGGCCCGCCGGGCTGAACGACCGTCAGAGGGCGAGGTGTACGGGTGCACCATGCGGGAAATGACATCCGGGTAGCGGAATCGTGGCTCACTCGTTATGGGTACGGCCGCAACAATCCGCCGGGTTCGCGCATCTTTACCAGTGAGGTCCTAAGAGGTCTGGTAATGCCAGGGGGAACACTGATGCGCTCCGCGCTCTTTCGCAGATATCTCGTCACCGCGGTGGCGAGTTCCGCCGCCGTCGCACTGCTGCTGACCGGCTGCACGGCCCAGGGGCAGGAGCCGTCGGGCGATCCGTCCGACCGGTCCTCGGCGGAGGAAACGTCCGCGCCGGAGGACGACGGCGAGGCGGAGGGCGACGCCGAGGAGACCGAGGAGCCGGCGGAGCAGGTCCTGCTGGACTTCGGCGACGAGTCCGACCAGGTGCGGGAGTTGCAGGCGCGGCTGGGCCAGCTCGGCCACTTCGCCGCGCAGCCCACCGGGTACTACGGGGACGTCACGCTGGGCGCCGTGTCCGAGTACCAGCGGTCGGCCGGCTTCGAGGTGTCCGGCACGGTGTACGAAAGCACTTGGGCGGCGCTGACCGAGGCGACCTCGACGCCCACCGACGAGGAGCTGTACCCGCCGCAGCAGGTCATGGGCTACGGGGACAACTCGGATCAGGTGCGCGAGCTCCAGGCCCGGCTGAAGCAGCTCGGCCACTTCGAGGAGAACCCGACCGGGTACTACGGCGATGTCACCACCGCCGCCGTTACGGCCTACCAGCAGGCGGCCGGTCTTGAGGCGACGGGCACCGTCTTCGAGCCGACGTGGGACGCGCTCACCGCCGAGACGGAGACGCCGACCGAGGAGGAGATGTTCCCACCGCTGGAGGTGCCGGAGGTGGAGCCCGTCCAGGACCTGGACGAGCGCTGCCTGACCGGGCGGGTGCTGTGCATCTCCAAGACCACCAGCACGCTGTCGTGGGTGATCGACGGCGAGGTGCAGATGACGGTGGACGTACGGTTCGGCGCGGAGGAAACGCCCACGCGCGAGGGCGAGTTCGAGGTCTACTGGAAGTCGCGGAACCACCACTCGACGCTGTACGACTCCCCGATGCCGTACGCGATGTTCTTCGACGGCGGACAAGCCGTGCACTACTCGCAGGACTTCGCGGCCAACGGCTACAACGGCGCCTCCCACGGCTGTGTGAACGTCCGCGACGAGGCCGCCATCGCCGAGCTGTTCGACGATGTGCGGGAGGGCGACCGGGTCATCGTCTACTGGTGAGGTGACAATGGCCGCATGCGCTACATCATCATCGGAGCGGGTGCGGTCGGCGGGGCCATCGGCGGACGGCTGTTCCAGCACGGGCACGACGTGGTTCTGGTGGCGCGCGGCGCGCACGGCGCCGCGCTCGCCGAGCGGGGCCTGCGGCTGCGCACGCCGGACGAGTCGCTGACACTGCCCGTCCCGGTGGTGGACGGTCCGGACGCGGTCACGCCGCGTCCGGACGATGTGCTGATCCTCGCCGTCAAGACGCAGGACTCGGTCGCGGCGCTGGACGCGTGGGCACCGGTGGCCGGCGATCTGCCGCTGCTGTGCGCGCAGAACGGCGTGGCCAACGAGCGGCTCGCGCTGCGCCGCTTCCGCCGGGTGTACGGGGTGTGCGTGTGGCTGCCGAGCCAGTTCCTGGAGCCCGGTGTGGTCACCGCGCCCTGTGCGCCGCTGACCGGGATGCTGCACATCGGCCGTTTTCCGGGCGGGACGGACGACACGGCCCGGCGCGTGGCGGCCGATCTGGAGGCGTCGCGTTTCCTCGCCCCGGTGGTGCCGGACGTGATGCGGTGGAAGTACGCGAAGCTCCTGCTGAACCTGGGCAACGCCCTGGAGGCGCTGTGCGGCCCGCTGCGGGAGCCGCCGCTGACCGACGTGCTGGCGGGGGCCCGAACGGAGGGCGAGGCCGTGCTGGCGGCGGCCGGCATCCCGTACACGGGCGAGGAGGAGCAGGCGCGGCTGCGCGGCGACCGGATGCGGCTGCTGCCGGTGGACGGCGCGGAGCACGGCGGCGGCTCGTCGTGGCAGAGCCTGACGCGCGGCACGGGCTCGATCGAGGCCGACTATCTCAACGGTGAAATCGTGCTGCTCGGCCGGGAGTTGGGGGTGCCGACGCCGGTGAACGAGGCGTTGCAGCGGCTGGCGGACGAGTTCGCCCGGACGGGCCGGCCGGCCGGTTCGCTGCCCGTGGGTGAGCTGACCGCGCTGCTGTAGCCCCGGCCGGGGCCGCTGCGAGGGCGGGCGGATATTTCACGAGTAAATTACTTGATTAAGGTGGAGGCGTGTCCCCCGCCGCCCGCACGCCCGCCGAGCCCTGCCCGTGATGGCGCCGCTGCGCCTCGGCCGACCGTCGGAGGTCTGGCACAAGCGGGCCGGCAGCGTGTTCGTGGCCGCGGCCGTGCAACCCCGATGGCGCTGCTGATCAGCGAGTTCCCCGGCGCCCAGCCGGCCGGTGAGCTGGTGGGCGACCGGCTGCTCGACACGCTGACCGGCGCCGCCTGCGGCCTGCTCGCCGCCGCCCTCATCACCCACCGCCGCGTCGGCACCCACGTCCAACGGCTGTTCGCGCGCGCCGAGTCCGCCCGGGCCGACACCGAACGCCTCCTCGCCGCGCCCGCGCCGTCCCCCGCCGCGCTGGAGGCCGCGCAGCACCAACTGGCCCACGCTCTGACCGAGCTGGGCGCCGCCACGGCCACCGCCGCCGGGGAGTGGCGGCGCCACCCGCTCCCGAGCGAGCGGGTGGCCCGCGCGGAGCGGGCCGGACACCGTACGCTCGCCGCTGCGGTGCGGCAGCGCACGCGGACCGGCAGCGGAAACGGAGACGCATGAACGCCCCGAACGAGGACACCGTCGCCGTGGTGGTGCGGCAGTGGCAGGCCGTCCACCCCGGCCTCGACACCGGCCCCATGGAGCTGATCGGCCGCGTCAACCGGTGCGCGGCCCTGCTCCAGCAGGCGGAGGAGGCGCCGCTGCGCCGGGCCGGCCTCACCCGCGCCGAGTTCGACCTGCTGGGCGCGCTGCGCCGCACCGGACACGCGCTGAGCCCCGGCGAGCTGGCCCGGGAGACGTCCTCCTCGGGGCCGCCGTCACCAAGCGGCTGCGGCAGCTCCGGGAGCGTGGGCTGCTGGAGCGGCACAGCGACACCCGCGACCGCCGCGCCGCCCGGGTGTCCCTCACCGACGCGGGCCGCGACCTGGTGGACCGGCTCATGCCGGACCAGCTCGGCTATGAACGCGCCGTCCTGGCCGGCCTGGACGAGGAAAGCCGGCGCGAGCTGAGCGAACGGCTCGCCGAACTGCTGGCCCAGCTCGAAGGCCGCATCGGCCGCCCCGTCGAGGGTTAAGCCGAGTCCTCCTCGCCGTCCGGGAGCCGGCCGGTCAGCCGGGCGTGCCGCTGGCGGGCGGCCTGGGGAGTGCCCAGGCCCAGGCCGAACGCGATCTCCTGCCAGGTCAGCCCGCGCCCCCGGGCCATGGCCAGCAGCCCGGCCTCCAGCTCGTCCATCTCGCCGCGGGCGCGCGGCACCAGCGTCAGCGCGGCGGTGATGTCCGCGCGGTCCACCTCGGGCTCGCCGTCGGCCCGTTCGGCCGCGCCGCTGAGCAGGAACGACACCAGCCTGATCGCCTCGTGCGGGGCCGGCACATACGGATGCGTCTGCCGCGCGCGCTGCTCGGGGGTGGCCGCGTGCCGCTCGGCGATGCGGAAGAGGGCGGCGTGAACGCGGTGAGCGCGCGCCCGGTCGGGGTCGGGGGGTGTGAAGGGGTCTTCCTCGGACATGACTCCACCCTCCTCGCGCACACCCGCCGTTGTCAACGAAAAAAAGAAAACAAGTCGTTTATACAAACACAGCGTTCAACTACGCCCCGAAGAACTCCGCGAGCACCGGCGCCAGTTCGTCCGGGGCGACATCGTGGAAGTGGCCGGGCAGCGAGCGGTGCCGGGCGCCGGGGATCGCTTCCGCCAGGGTCCGGGCCGCCGAGCGCAGGCCGGCGCTGGTGTCCGTGCTGTCGACGACCAGCACCGGCGTGGTGAGCGCGGCGTACCGGTCGGCCGCCGCCGCGCCCGTGATCGTCAGGTCGTAGACCAGCGTGTGCGCGATGGACTCCAGCACCGGCCGGAAGGGGGAGTCGCGCATCGCCGCCACCATCGGCTCGGGGATGCCGATCGAGGTCTGGAACAGCTCGACGGCGGCGCCGCGTTGACCGTCCGCGACCAGCGCGGCCAGTTGGGCCGCGAGCTGCCGGGTCACGCCGTCCTCGGGCAGCGGCGGCTCGAACACGGACAGCCGGTCGATCGCGGCGCCGCCGCGCGCCAGCGCCTCCAGCGCCAGCAGGCCGCCGGAGGAGATGCCGTGGACATGCGCGCGGCCCCCGGCCGCGGCGATCACGGCGGCCAGGTCCTCGATCTCGCGGTCGACCGCATAGGGCGGGCCGTCGCCGCTGCCGCCCCGGCCGCGCCGGTCGTAGGTGAACACGGTGAAGTCGGCGGCCAGTCGCTCGGCCAGCGGCCCGCTCGGGCCGGCGTCGCGGAAGCACATGGCGCCGTCCACCAGCACGACGGCCGGCCCGGAACCGCGGCAAGTGAACGCGATGCCGGTGCCATCGGCGGACACGGCTGTGGCGTCGGTGAGATCTCCCATGAACGTGGTGACCGCGGGCGCGGCCGAAACTCATCGGCCGCGTGATCCCGGGGAAGCGCCGCTCAGGACACGGCCCGGTAGGCGTGCGGGGCGACGCCGGTCACACGGCGGAAGACCCGGCTGAAATAGGCGCGGTCGTGGAAGCCGACGGCGCGGGCCACGGTCTGCACGCTGTCATCGGTATGCTGGAGGCGTTCCTTGGCGCGCTTGATGCGCAGCCGCGTCAGGTACTCCCAGAGCGTCAGGCCGAGTTCGCGGTGGAAGAGCCGCCCGAGGTGGTCCTCGCTGACGCCGGCGGCCTGCGCGATCTGCCAGCGGGTCAGCCGGTGCCGGTAGTGCTGCTCGATGTAGGCCAGCGCGTGGCGGACCGGGGCCGGGTCGGCGGCGCGCGCCGACCGGTCGGGCAGGGCCGCCAGCAGCCGGGCCGTCTCCGCCTCGGTGAGGATGCCGCTGCCCAGCAGCACCAGCCCGGGGTGCGGCTCGGCCCGGCGGGCGTCGGCGGCCGTGAACCCCTGGTCGCCGAGCATCAGCGCGGGCGTGCCCGGCAGCCGTTCCACGAGGTCGAAGCCGTCCATGTCGGGCAGGACACGGTTGACGATGAGCAGCCCCGGCTTCTCGTCGGCGATCAGCGCCAGCGCCGTGGTCCCGTCCCGCGCGGCGCGAACGGGCCGCCCGGGCAGCAGCCGGCGCAGCCGCTCCCGGGCGTCGGCCGCGCCGTCGACGACGACGGCGGGCGCGGCCAGGCCGGAGGGCCGCAGCGCGTGCAGCGCGTCGTCGAGGCCGTCGCCGGTGACCGGGCCGTACAGCAGGAACGGCGTGCGGCGCAGCGCCGGGTGGTCGTGCAGCCGGCGGACGGCGGACCACTCCTCGGCGGTGGCCGGCCCGGCGTCCCACGCGACGGCGGCCGGGCCCGGCGCGGCGAGCAGCGCGGCGAGGTCGTCGTCGGGGTGCAGCCGGTGCACCTCCAGGGCGTGCCGCCGGGCCAGCGCGGCGATCTCGGGCGGCACCGCGGCGGCGGGGTCGGCGGCGAGCAGCAGGGTGCGGCCGGAGGGGCGGGCGGCGGGCGGCTCGGCGGGGGTGGGCAGGGGCAGCGTGAGTTCGAAGCCGCAGGCGTCGGGGGCGCGGTACGGGGTGACCGTTCCGCCGTGCAGGACGGCCAGCCGGCGGGCGATGGCCAGGCCGAGGCGGGTGCCGGGCTCGCCGGTGGCGAAGGGCAGGAAGAGCTGGTCGTCCTCGGACGGCGGGAGTTCCAGGTCGGGGCTGGTGATCCGGATGGTCAGCCGGACCGGGGTGGCCTCGGCGGTGAGCGCGGTGCCCGGGCCGGCGGCGGTGAGGAGGTTGTGGATGATCTGCCGCAGCCGGGGCTCGTCGGCCGGGACGGCGGGCAGCCGGCGCGGCAGGCGCAGCCGCCGGGCGTCGCGGCCGACGGCGGCAAAGGCGTCGGCGAGCAGCGGGCGGGGGTCGACCAGGCGGCGGGAGAGCCCGAGCGCGTCGATCTCGGAACGGGACAGGTCCAGCAGGTCGTCGATGAGCCGCAGCAGCCGGCCGGCGTCCTCGTGCGCGGCGTCGCCGGGGCGGGTGTGCCGCAGGATCGCCTCGACGGGGGTGCGCAGTTCGTCGGTGGCGTTGTCCAGCAGCCGGGTCTTGAACCGGCTGGCCCGCTCGGCGGCGTCCCGCGCCCGGCGCACCTCGGTGAAGAGCCGGACGCCCTTGAGCGCGGCGCTGATCTGGTCGCCCAGCGCGCGGTACAGCGCGCCGTGCCGGGCGGCGGTGCGGTGCGGCCCGGCGTCGAAGAGGGCGAGGCCCAGCCGTTCCTCGCCGATGTGCAGCGGCTCCAGGACGGCGGTGAACCGGCGTCCGTCGGACGGGAGTTCGCTCGGCGGCAGGCCGTCGCCCAGGACCAGCCGGCAGCCGGGGACGGCAAGGCCCGGCAGGTGGCGTTCCAGCGCGGCGGTGAGCGCGCCGGTGTCGGTGACGGTGGTCAGGGTGGTGGCGAGTTCGCGGAGCCGGCGGGCCTGCTGCTCGCTGGTCCAGCGCTCGTATTCGAGGAGGCGGTGGGACTTGTCGGCGACCATCAGCCGGGCCTGGCCGGTGAGCCGTTCGGCGCGGGCGTCGTCCGGGTCGGCGGTGGCGCGCAGGCGTCGCAGGGCGCTGTCCAGCGCGCCCGCGTCCCGGAAGGTGTGGACGTGGTCGGCGATGTGGCGTTCCAGCGCGTTGAGGAACGCGACGCCGGGCCGGTGGAACGCGGCGGCCAGCGTCTCGTCGGGCGGCGGGCCGGGGGCGGGCTCGTGGCCGGGGTCGCCCTGGTCGACCAGCGGCGAGTGGCAGCCGCAGGAGCGGCGGGTGACGAGGGTGCCGGGCACGACGCGGCGCGCGGGCGGGGGCGTGCCGCGCAGCCGGGCGATCAGGGTGTCCACGGCCAGCGCGCCCAACTCCTCGAAGGGCAGCGCGACGGAGGTCAGCGGCGGGTCGCTGATGCGGGCCTCGATGGAGTCGTTGAAGCTGATGAGCGCGACGTCCTCGGGGACGCGGATGCCGCGGCCGGCCAGGAAGCGCAGCGCGTCGGCGGCCAGCACGTCGCTGCACGCGACGACGGCGTCGAAGTCGCGCCCGGGGCGCAGCCCGCGCACGTCGAGGAGGACGCTCATCGCGGCGGCGCCCGCGCCGGCCGCGTAGTCGAGGGAGGCGGAGACGAGCGAGCGGTCGCGCGGGATGCGGTGCCGGGTGAGGGCGTCGGCGTAGGCGCGGAACCGGTCCAGCGCCACCGGGTTGGCCAGCGGCCCGCGCAGGCAGGCGAGCCGGCGGCGGCCGTGGTGGGTGACGAGGTGGCCGACGGCCTCGCGCATGCCGGCGTAGGAGTCCAGCAGCAGCGTCTCGTGGCCCCCCAGCGCGCGGTTGAGGCTGACGACGTGGCCGAGTTCGCCGAGGCGGTCGACCAGCCGGGCTGTGTCCGGGCCGGGGGCGGGCAGGCCGAGGGTGGAGGCCCAGCAGATGGCGCCGTCCAACAGGTCCGGGCCGATCAGGTCGTACAGGGAGTTCCGGGCGGCGACGCCGCCGGGCCGTAAGGCGTCACCGGGGAAGCAGATGACGTTGGCGTCGCAGCGTTCGGCGGCTTCGAGCACGCCGGACCACAGGGTGGCGCCGACGCCCAGATGAATGTTGGCCGTCACGAGGCCGATGGTGGGGCGCCGCTCCGGCCTCGGCCCGCGTTCCGCCATGAGGGCTGCCTCGCTCGTCGCACAACGCCTGGGGTGGCGTGGACGATAGCGCCGGGCGGGCGGGCCGACAAGAGCCGGCGTCGCGGTGGGTAGGGCCGCGACGCCGGTCTTGCGGCTCCCGGAGGGGAGGTCAGATCTTGCCGGTACCGGCGCCGTTCATCACGATGGACTTGACGTTGGCGGCGGGGTCGGCGGAGTAGCCGTAGGGGATCGACGCGACGGAGCCGCCGGTCTGGCCACTGCCGGAGTTGACGAAGTGGTTGTTGCGGGCGACGAGACGGCCGTCGTCGGAGCTGCCCTCGCCGAGGTGGAACGGGTCCTCGGTGTCCTCGAAGTAGTTGGCCTCGACGAGGACTCCGGCGTTCTCGGTGGAGGCGACACCGTAGCTGCCGATGTCGTTGTAGTAGTTGTTGTAGACGTGGACCGGGTCGCCGAAGCGGACGCGCGGGTTGCGCTGGTTGACCCCGTCGAACCAGTTGTGGTGGTAGGTCACGCGCAGCTTGCCGACGTCCTCCGAGGCGTTGCTGTCGGAGTGGCCGAGCAGCATGTTCTTGTCCGAGTCGTAGGTGTGGTTCCACGACACGGTGACCCCGGTCGAGGCGCGCTTGATGTCCAGGGCGCCGTCGTTCGGGTTGCTGAACTCGTTGTGGTCGATCCAGACGTTCGTCGAGTACTGAACGTTGATGCCGTCGTCGTTCGAGTTGGTGAACGACAGGTTCTGGATGATCACGTTGCTGGCGTTGCTCACGTTCAAGCCACTGCCGTTGATCCGGCCCGAGGTGCCCACGCCGATGATGGTCTTGTTCGACGTGACCCGGGCCATGCTGCTGAGGTTGATCGTGGTGTTGACCTGGATCTGGAGGCGCTCGGAGCTGCCGGCCGCGGCGATGAAGTCCGAGGCGTTGGACACGGTGACGGTGCGGCCGCCGGCGCCGCCGGTGGTGCCCGCACCGAAGCCGGTGGGCGTACCGACGGCCAGCGTCCCGACGTCCGCCGTCGGCTCGGCGGCGGTGCCGTTCGCAGCGGTGATGCCGCCCATGGTCGCCGCGGCGGCGACGACCGCAACGGCACTGACCAGCTTGAATCTCGCGCTCGTCCTGCGCATGGGATTCTCCGTCCGATCGTGGGGGGTGGAACGAGGAAACCGGTGGCCGCGCGGCTTCGGCACGTTACCGATGCTAAGCGGGGCGCTGTGGACGATGACGCTCTGTATGTGGATTTTTGCGCTCTGCTGTGTGTCAGTGGGGCGGTGCACACTGGGCACATGTGCCGCAGCATCAAGACTCTCCGCCCGCCCGCGACGCCCGTTGTCACCGACGAGGACGTGCGCGCGGCGGCGCTGCAATACGTGCGGAAGATCTCCGGGTTCCGCGCCCCGGCCGCGCACAATCGCGCGGTCTTCGACGAGGCGGTGGACGCGGTCGCGGCGGCGACCCGGGAGCTGCTGGGCGGGCTCCAGGTGCGGGGCTCGGGTCAGAGCCGTTCGAACGCCCCGCAGAACTGAAACACCCCGGTGACCGCCGGGTCGTAGGCGGCCAGCGTCCGCACCTGGAAGAACTTGCCGTACTTCGGGTCCGGCGGGTCGATGCCGTACTCGGTGCTCGTGCGGAAGCCGTAGCGGCCGTAGTAGTCGGGGCTGCCCAGCAGCGCGACGAGCGGCTCGCCCAGCGCGTCGGCGGCGCCGAGCACCGCGTGCATCAGGCCCAGCCCCACGCCCCGGCGCTGCCGGTCGGGCCGCACGCTGAGCGGGCCCAGGCCCAGCGCGGGCACCGCGCCGACCCGGCCCCGGGTGCACACGACGTGCCCGATCACCTCGCCGCCGGGGTCGGTGGCCACCAGCGACAGGGCGGGCAGCCAGCCCTCGTCGCGGCGCTGCTCGTCCACCAGCCGGGCCTCCATCGGCAGGGCGCCGTCCGGTCGGGCGAAGGCGGCGGCGGTGACGGCGTGGATGGCGGGGGGGTCGGCGGGGGTCTCGCGTCTGATCAGCACCGGCACAGTCTGGGTGCCGGGCGCCCCGGGGGGCAACGCGATTCGGCCGTGTCGGCGGGGGCCGCCGGAGTGGTCAGCGGCCGGTCCCGAGGGCAGCCAGCTCGTCGGCGAGGTCGGTGAGGCCGAGGGAGCCCAGCGACAGCGCGGCCATGTGCCAGGACTTCAGGTCGAACGCGCCGCCCGCCGCGGACCGGGCCGCCGCCCGGCCGGCGAGCCAGGCGCGTTCCCCCAGCTTGTAGCTGATGGCCTGGCCGGGGATGCCGAGGTAGCGCACGATCTCGGAGGCCGTGTGGCCCTCGCTCATCCCCGTGTGCTCGGCGAAGAACTCGGCGGCCAGCCCGGGTGTCCACACCTCGCCGGGGTGGAAGCCCTCCCCGGCCGGTATGCGCTGCCCGGTGTGCATGCCTATGTCGATGATCACGCGGACGGCGCGCGCCATCTGGCCGGAGAGATGGCCCAGGCGCCGCGCCGGGTCGGTGAAGAAGCCCAGCTCGTCCATCAGCCGCTCCGCGTACAGCGCCCAGCCCTCCGTGGTGGCGCTGACCGAGCCGACGCTCACCTGGAACCGGGACAGCTCGTCCTGCACCAGCACCCACTGCGCCAACTGGAGATGGTGGCCGGGCACGCCCTCGTGGTACCAGGTGGACACCAGCGGCCACACCGGGAAACGCGTCGCGCCCCGGGTCGGCAGCCAGGTGCGGCCGGGGCGGGCGAAGTCGAGGGAGGGGCGGGTGTAGTAGGGGGCGGCGGCGGTGCCGGGCGGGGCGATCATCGACTCCACGCGCCGGACCGGCTCGGCCAGGTCCAGATGGGTGCCGTCCAGCTCCCGGATGGCCTCGTCCATCAACTCCTGGAGCCAGTCGCGGACTTGCTCGACGCCCTCGATGGCCTCGCCGTGCTCGTCGAGGTGGCGCAGCACGGCCAGCACCGGCTCGCCCGGCAGGATCTCGGCCGCGGCCTCGCGCATCTCCCGGGCCAGCCGGTGGAATTCGGACCAGCCGTAGGCGCAGGCGTCCGCCAGGTCCAGATCGGCGCCGGTCCAGCGGCGCGCGCCGAGCAGATAGCGGTCCGGGCCCACGGCGTCGGGGGTGCCCGCCACGGCGGGCAGATAGCTGTCGCGCAGATAGCCGCGCAGCGCGTCCAGCGCGGCGGCGGCCGAGTCCGCCGCCGCGGCCAGCTCGGCGCGCAGTTCCACCGGTCCGCCGGCGGCGAAGGTGCCGTACCAGTCGGCGGCCAGCAGCTCGCCGATCTGCTCGGCCAGCGTGGCGGCCTGCCGGGGCGCGGCGGGCAGGCCGCGCGCGAGGCCGGTGGCCAGCGAGCGCCGGTAACCGTCCAGCGCGCCGGGCACGTTGCGCAGCCGCCGCGCGACGACGGCCCAGTCCTCCGGGGTGCCGGTGGGCATCATCAGCAGCATCGCGCGGATGCGGTGCACCGGGGAGAAGAGGTTGGAGACGTCCCGCAGCGGCTCGCCCGCCTCGTGGCGGGCCAGCTCGGCGGTCAGCCGCTCCCGCAGCAGCCGGGCCGCGCGCCGCTCGGCCGGCGAAAGGGTGGCGGACGGCGCGTGTGACTCGGCGGCCGTCAGCTCGGCGAGCGCCGCCCGGTGGGCGGCGGCGAGCGCCGCGTGGCCGTCGGGGGAGTAGTCGGGGAGGTCACCGGACCCGGGGCGGATGCCCAGCTCCGTCGCGACCTGGGGGTCGAGGTCGGCCAGGGTCTCCACATGCGCGTCGGCGATCGCCCGCGGGCCTGACTGGTGCATTGTGTCATCCTCGTACAACACCCACCTCGACGGAAGAGACCCAGAAGGCACACGTGTTCGATGAGTTGATCGGCCGGGAGCACGCCGCCGGGGTGCTGCGCGCCGAGATCGAACGGGCCACGGGCAGCCACGGCGGCCTGGTGCTGGTCGCCGGCGAAGCGGGCATCGGCAAGACCGCGCTGGTGACCGGCGCCGCCGAGGAGGCCCGCTCGCGCGGCGCGCTGGTGCTCGGCGGCTCCTGCTGGGACTCCGACAACGCCCCCGGGTACTGGCCCTGGGTGCAGGTCGTCCGCGCCCTGCGCCGCGCGGTGCCAGCGGGTGAGTGGGCGGCGGCCCGGGACGCGGCGGGCGAGAGCCTGGCCGCGCTGCTCGCCGAGGCGCCGCCGGCGGCCACCGTCCCCGGGGTCCCGACGGGCGAGGGCTTCGAGCTGTACGACGCGGTGACCACCGCGCTGGTGACCGTCTCCGCCACCCGGCCGGTGGTCGTCGTGCTCGACGACCTGCACTGGGCCGACACCGCCTCGCTGCGGCTGCTCCAATTCGCCGCCCAGCACACCTGGTTCGAACGGCTGCTGCTGATCGGCACCTATCGCGACGCCGAGGTGGAGCCCGCCGGCCACCCGCTGCACTCGCTGATGATGCCGCTGGTCGCCAAGGCCACGACGGTCACGCTGACCGGACTCGGCCCGGCCGAGGTCGGCGCCCTGATGACCCGCACCGTGGGCCGCGCCCCCGACCCGCCGCTGCTCGCCGAGGTGCACCGGCGCACCGGCGGGAACCCGTTCTTCGTCGAGCAGACCGCCCGGCTGTGGCACAGCGGCGGCGCGCTCAGCGCGACCCCGCCCGGCGTGGGCGACGCCGTGCGGCGGCGGCTCGGGCTGCTGCCGGAGCCGGTCGCGCGGCTGCTGACGCACGCGGCCGTGCTGGGCCGGGAGTTCCACCGCCAGGTCCTCGCCGCCGCCGGGGGCACGCCCGTGCCCGAGGTGGACCGGCTGCTCGACCACGCGGTGGCCGCGCGGCTGGTCGCGCAGCGCGGCGCCGGGAGGTTCGGCTTCGCGCACGACCTGGTGCGCGAGACGCTGTACGAGGCGCTGGACGAGTCCGAACGGCGCGCCCGGCACGCCGCCGTGGTGCGCGCTCTGGACGACGACCCGGAGCTCGCCGGGCGCGTCCCGCCTGCGGACGCGGCCCGCCACGCCTGGCTGGCGGGCCCCGAGGTCGCCCCGGCGCGCGTGGTGGACCTGCTGCTGGCCGCCGCGAACGACGCCGTCGGGCGGATGGCGCTGGAGGAGGCGAGCGGCCACTACCGCCGGGCGCACGAGCTGGCCGCCGAGGTCGATCCGCGCCGCCGCGTCCTGATCGCCCTGGAGTTCCGCGAACGGCTCTGGCACGTCGGCGACCCGGAGGAGGCGGCGCGGCACTTCCCGGAGGTCGCAGCCGAGGCGCGCGCCCTGGCCGACCCCGGGCTGCTGGCCCGGGTGGCGCTCTCGCTCTACCGCAACGAGGGCTCCGGCGCCTCGGGCGAACTGCGCTCGCTGCGCGCCGAGTTGATCCGGGAGGCGCACCGGGCGCTGGTCGGCCCCGCCGACGCCGGCGCGACCGCCGCCGAGGACGACCCCGCCGCCCTGGAGGGCCTGGCCCGGGACCTGGCCGTCCGCGCCGCCGTGCTGGCCCGGCGCGGCAAGGACGACGACGCGCTGGGGTTCAGCCTGCTGGCCCGCCACGACACCATCTGGGGCCCCGGCACGGCGGGCGAACGGGAGGTGCTGACCGCCGAGTTGGTCCGGCTGGCCCGCCGCACGAACGACGAGGACCTGGAGCACTTCGCGTCCTCGCTGCGCTGGGTGGCGCTGGTCGAGCTGGGCGACCCGCGCTACGCGGAGCAACTGTCCGAGTTCGTCGCCATCGTGGAGCGGCAGGACACCCCGCGCTACCGCCTCTCCTCGGTGATCGACCAGGCCATCGTCGCGACCATGTGCGGCCGGTTCGCCGAGGCGGAGGCGTTCATGGCGCAGGTCGGGGGCCTGGCGGGCAAGGGCGCGCACGTGGAGCAGTTCGCCTGCTACGTGCACCATCTGCGCTGGTCCTGGCTGCTGACCCAGGGCCGGTTCGCCGAACTGGACGAGCTGCACGGCTCGTTGACCGGCGCCGACTATCAGTGGCCGGAGCTGATCGCGGGCATCACGGCCGCCCAGCGGGGCGACACCGGCGCGGTGCTGCGGCAGTTCGACGTGGCCCGGCAGCGGCGGTACCCGCGGGCCGTCGAGGCGCTGTGGCTGCGGTTCCAGGCGCAGGCCGCGGCGGCGTCACGGGATCCGGACCTGTGCGCCCGGGCCCGGGCCGACCTCGCGCCCCACGCGGGCCAGTGGTCGGTGTCCCTGTTCGGCTTCGACATCAGCGGCCCGATGGACCTGTGGTCGGCGGTGCTCGACGCCGCCGAGGAGCGCTGGGACGCCGCCGTCGAGGGCTTCACCGCCGCCGCGCGCTCGGCCGACCTGCTGCGCGCCCGGCCCTGGGCCGCCGAGGCGCGCGCCCACCTGGCGCGGGCGCTGCTCGGCCGCGGCAAGCCGGGCGACGCGGCGGCCGCCGCCGCGCTGACCGACGAAGTGGCGCACGAGGCCGCCGAGCTGGGCCTGCACCACCTCCGGGAACGGGCCCCCCGGGAGCGCGCGGCCCCGGAGCCGCCGGCCGGACCGGCGGACGAGTTCCGCTTCGACGGCACCGTGTGGACCCTGCGCCACGCGGGCCGCACCGTGCACATGCCGGACGCCAAGGGCCTGCGGGACCTGCGGGAGCTGCTGACCCACCCCGGCACCGACATCCCGGCGGTCCGGCTGCTCGACCCGGCCGGCGAGGTGCCGCGCTACGGCGGGGACGCCGTGCTGGACGAGACGGCCAAGGCCCGTTACCGCAGCCATCTCGACCGGCTGGACGCCGAGATCGACCGGGCGGCCGAGGCCGGCGACGAGCGGCGGGTGGCCGAGCTGGACCGCGAACGGGCCGCGCTGCTGGAGGAGTTGCGGGCCGCCGCCGGGCTGGGGGGGCGCACCCGCCGACTGGGCGACGAGGCGGAGCGGGCCCGGAAGACGGTCACCGCCCGCATCCGGGACACCCTCCGCCGCCTCGACGCGCGCCACCCCGAGCTCGCCGCCCATCTGCGCGCCACCGTCACCACCGGCGCGCTGTGCGCCTACCGCCCGGCGCCCGGGCAGGAGGTTCACTTCCGGTTGTAGAGGCGCATCGTCAGCGTGCCGAAAACGGCCACCAGCAGCGCCCCCGCGACCAGGACCCAGCCGATCGCGCCCGTGTCCACGTCGCCGTCCATCAGCCCGCGCGCCGCCACCACCAGCCGGGAGACCGGGTTGACGTCGACGAACGCCTGGAGCCAGCCGGGCATGGTCTCCGGCTCGACCAGGATGTTGCTCAGGAACGTCATCGGGAACATCACCATCATGCTGACGCCCATCACGGACTTCTCCGAGCGCAGCATCAGCCCGAACATCGTCCATATCCAGGAGAACGCGAAGGAGAACGCCACCAGCAGCGCGATGGCACCCGCCACCCCCACGACCCCGCCGTCCGGCCGGTAGCCCATGATCAGGCCGACGGCCAGGATCACCACGGACGCCATGGTGTAGCGGAACATGTCGCCCAGCAGGTAGCCGACCATCGCCGAGGGCCGCCACACGGGCAGCGTCCGGAACCGGTCGAACACGCCCTTGGCGATGTCGGTGTTCACCGCGACGCCCGTGTACATGGTCGTCATCACGACGCTCATCACCATGATCCCGGGCAGCAGGAACTGGAGATACTCCGTCGTCGACCCGGCGAGCGCCCCGCCGAACAGATACGTGAACATCAGCGTCATCATGATCGGGAAGACGGTCACGTCGAAGAGCTGCTCGGGCACGTGCTTGATCTTCAGCATCGCCCGCCAGCCGAACGTGGCCGACGCCGACAACGCGCTGGGCCGCGGCGGCCGTTCTCCCTTGGCGAGCACGGCCCGCAGCGTCTCGGTCTCCGGGACGTAGGCGTCCTCGTCCTCGTCCCGGGCGGGGGCCTCGGTGTTCGTCGCGGTGGTCATGCCGCAACCTCCTGTTTCTTCTCGGTCTTCTCGTTCTTCTCGGTGAGGGCGAGGAACACCTCGTCCAGGCTGGGCTGGCCGAGGGAGAAGTCGTCCACGACGATCCCGTCGGCCGCCAGCTCGGCCAGCGCGCGCGACGCCAGCTCGGCCGGGCCGGTCGTCCCGCCGTCGGGCATGATCCGCGCGGTCAGTGCCACCGGATCGGCGTCGAGCTGCACCTGGGTGTCCAGCACCCGCGCCAGCACCCGCCGCGCGTCGCCGCGCCGGTCGCCGTCGCGCAGCCGCACATGCACCGCGCCCGCGCCGACCGAGGACTTGAGCTGGCCGGGGGTACCCTCGGCGATCACCTTGCCGTTGTCGATGACCGCGATGCGGCCGGCGAGCTGGTCCGCCTCGTCCAGGTACTGGGTGGTCAGCAGCACGGTGGTGCCCTGGGCGACCACGGCGCGCACGATGTCCCAGACCTGGTTGCGGCTGCGCGGGTCGAGCCCGGTGGTCGGCTCGTCGAGGAAGAGCAGATCGGGCGTGTTCAGGATGCTGGCCGCGATGTCCAGGCGGCGCCGCATGCCGCCCGAGTAGTTCTTCGCCTGCTTGGCGGCCGCCTCGGTCAGACCGAACGCCTCCAGCAACTGCGCCGCCCGCTCCCGCGCGGCCGGCTTGCGGTGGCCGAGGAGGCGGGCGAGCAGGACCAGGTTCTCCGTGCCGGTCAGGTCCTCGTCCACCGAGGCGTACTGCCCGGTCAGACTGACCCGGCCGCGCACGGCGTCCGCCTGCTTCAGCACGTCCAGCCCGAAGACGCGCGCCTCGCCGCCGTCCGGGCGCAGCAGCGTCGCGAGCATCTTGACGGTGGTGGTCTTGCCCGCGCCGTTGGGCCCGAGCACCCCGTAGACAGTGCCCGCCGGCACCGCGAGATCGACGCCGTCCACGGCTCGCTTGTCACCGAATACCTTGACGAGCCCTGTCGTTTCGATCGCCAGCTCGCCGGTGCGCTCACTCATCGTTTTCCTTCCGCTTCCTGGGTCTTGTGAATGGGGACCGCGTGCGCGGCCGTTTCTCATCGCTCGTCACGTCACATACGGCCGCCGTTCCCGGGCCTCGCGCAACGCCAGTCCCCACCAGACGAGTTCGTCGAGCATCGCGGTGGCCGCCCGCTCCCGGGCCGGCGTTCCGATGCCCGCCTCGTCGAGGAGGTCGAGCCCGACGACGTCCCGCAGGGTCACGGTGCGCAGCTCGGTGAAGACGCCGCGCAGCGCCTCCACCGCGTGCAGCCCGGTCGAGCAGGAGCCGTAGGACACGAAGCCGACGGGCTTGGTGTGCCACTCGTCGTAGGCGTAGTCGATGGCCTGCTTGAGCGACGCGGGAAAGCTGCGGTTGTACTCGGGCGTGACGACGACGAACGCCTCGGCGCGGCAGACGGCCCGGGAGAAGCGCAGCATCGCGGGCGTGGGCCGCTCGGGATAGCGCTCGGGGAACGCGAACTCGACGAGGTCGAGCACCTCGACGTCGAGGTCCGCCCGCGCCCGGGCCCGCTCGGTGAACCACCGCCCGACCGCCTCCCCGGCCCGGCCCTGCCGCGTGCTCCCGATGATCACGGCGGTCACCAGCCGGCCGCTCTCGCCACCCATGGCCGCCACCTCCTCTCACCCAGGAGGGCGCGAGACGGCTTCCGGCACCCGCGAGATCCGATCTCGCGGACCCCGCCGGGTGAATGTTTCCGCGTTCGGGCCGCATGGCCCGGTGCGAACGGAGCAGAATCGCTCAATCACGGTGAGCGACACACACCCGGTGAAGGAGGCGCACCTTGGGAACGGTGACGGGGATCCCGGTGACCGCGGCCGGCGGTGGCGGGGATGAGGACCCCATCAGGTTCGAACGGCTCTGCCGGGACCTGGAGTTGGCCAGAGCCGCCCTGCCGGGCGGGTACCGGGCGGAGATCATCGGCGGGCGGATCGTCATGTCCCCCTGGGCGCGGGGGTTCCACAACCGCGTCCTGGAGTCCCTGCTGGCGCAGTTGACGCCGCACGTGCCCCCGGGCCAGGCGGCGCGGACGACGCCGGGCCTGTTTCTCTTTCCGCGGCAGTCGCGGGTGTACGGCCCGGACCTGCACGTGGCGGACCGGACGGCCACACCGGGCACCGGCTTCCTGCTGCCGGGCGCCGCGCTGTCCCTGGTCGCCGAGCAGACGTCGGGGGCGACCAGGGAGGCGGACTGGACGGAGAAGGCGGACGTCTACGGCCGGGCGCAGGTGCCGGTGTACCTCCTGCTGGACATGCGGGAGGCCACGGTCACGGTCTTCCACGACCCGACGCCGGGGCTGGGCTACCGGCAGCGGTCGGGGGTGACGTTCGGCGAACGCGTCCGGGTGCCGGAGCCGTTCGGCTTCGCGCTGGACACGGCGGGCTGGGAGCGCTGAGGAACGGCGTCCGGTCCGGGGGTTCACCCGCGGCGGGCGGCTCCGGCCGGCCGGACGACATCGACGGGAAGCCCGGCCTCCGGCCGCAAACGCCTCGCATTCACCACCGGAGAGATCCTGACGATGACCCCGACCACCGTCCTGCGGGCCGCCCGCCGCCTCGACCCGCGTCTGCTCAGGGCTGCGTCTCGGTCAAATTCTCGGCCCTGAAGGGGACCGAGCTTGTTGGCTCGGTCGGGAGGGCGTTGATTGCAAGTGGAGCGCGGCTGGCTGCGGCGTGGTTCCCCTGCGTCCGGAACTAGCGTGTGCTGGTTCT